>JBEGTB010000101.1:0-6149 GCA_041179585.1 Actinomycetota bacterium | reverse complement strand
GCGTAACTCGCGAAGCAGTCGATGCTGCATTAGCAACTGTAATTGACCCCGAAATTCGCCGGCCGATTACTGAAATCGACATGGTTAAAGATGTAAAAATCGATGGCGGCAAAGTAACCGTTGGCGTTTATCTGACAATCTCGGCCTGCCCAATGCAGGACAAGATTGTTAGTGGTGTTAAAGATGCAGTAGCCAAAGTTCGCGATGTAACAGATGTTGAAGTTGAACTAGATGTGATGAGCCCAGAGCAGCGCACTGCCCTACGTGAAAAACTTCAAGGTCCAACTAAGGAAATTCGTTTCACCCAACCTGGAAATACAACTCGCATTTACGCGATCGCTTCAGGTAAGGGTGGCGTTGGCAAGTCTTCTGTAACAGTGAACCTTGCTGCAGCAATGACCCTTCAAGGTTTAACCGTTGGCATTCTCGATGCTGATATTTACGGTCACTCAATTCCGGACATGCTTGGTATTACTGAGGCGCCACACAAAGTGGAAAACATGATTATGCCTCCGCAAGGCCATGGCATTCGCGTGATGTCGATGCTTCCATTAAAACCTCAAGGTCGCCATGAACCAGTTGCGATGCGCGGACCGATGTTACATCGTTACTTGGAATCATTCTTAGCTGAAGTTTGGTGGGGTGACTTAGATGTATTACTTCTTGACTTGCCACCAGGCACAGGTGATATTGCAATAAGTACTGCGCATCTACTTCCACACAGTGAATTAATAATTGTTACTACCCCACAAGCAGCTGCTGCTGATGTGGCAATTCGTGCAGGCATGCTTGCCCCACAACTAAAGCAACGTGTTGCCGGCGTAATTGAAAACATGTCGGCATTTGCTTGTCCTCACTGCGGAGAACCAATTGACATGTTTGGTGCAGGTGGCGGGAAAATGGTTGCTGAAGTATTAACTGCAAATGTTGGCCAAGAAGTGAATGTGCTTGGAAAAATTCCATTTGATCCAAAGCTTCGCGAAGGTGGGGACCAAGGTCAACCGCTAGTAATGGCTAATCCTGATGCGCCTGCATCAAAAGCACTAAGTGAAATTGCTAATTCATTAGCAAAACGTCCGCGTGGACTTGTTGGCATGAACCTAGGTGTCACACCAAATCGTAACTAATTTAAGTTGCATCTGGGTCAAAGACAACTTTGACTTCAGGTGTGCTTGGCTTATTTGAATCACTTAATAAACCTTTTGGAGTTAAACCTTTAAGGTCTTTTGCCATTTCGGATAGGCCAGCAACATCGGCTGATTTTTTTAGTTCAGCAGTTGCTGAGTTGGCTTGAGACTTAAGCGCGGCAACCCACTTGCCGAGTTGCGCAGCCATTTCTGGAAGACGTTCTGGACCAAAAACGATCAAGGCAATTAGCGCTATTACAAATAACTCAGGTAAGCCAACATCGAACATAAGTTGATTTTACTAACTCTGCTCAGAACCCAGAACAACGCTAATTTCTTTACCGTTTTCTAGTTTCAAAACAACTGTGTCACCCGGAACTTTGGCTCGAATGCGAACCACAAGTTCAGCGCCATCTTGAATGTTCTTGCCATCGATTGCCACAATCACATCGCCAGCTTCAAGGTCAGTTTCCGATGCTGGTCCACCGTCGACTATTGAAGAAATCAGTGCACCGCGTCCTGAATAAGTCATGTCTAACTGAACACCAATTACGGGGTAACTAGAAGTTCCTGAATTAATTAGTTCTTCAGCAACGCGCTTAGCTTGATTAATTGGAATAGAAAAACCAAGGCCAATACTTCCGCTTTGGCTACTTGAATTACTTAACGTTGCGATAGCCGAGTTGATTCCAATTACCTGTCCCTTGGCATTAACAAGTGGTCCGCCAGAGTTTCCTGGGTTAATCGCTGCATCAGTCTGGATCGCATTGATGAAGGATGCATCACCTTCACCGCCAGCAGTAACTGGTCGATTAACTGCTGAAACGATGCCGCTGGTTACAGTCCCGCTAAGACCAAGCGGTGAACCAATTGCAATTGTGGTGTCACCAACAACCACATCGTCTGAATTTCCAAGCACTGCAACCGGAAGGTTGCCTTTATTGACCTTTAATACAGCTAAATCGTATGAAGCATTAGTTCCAACGATTGTGGCAAGTTCTTCAGATTGATCTTGGAAAGAAATAGTTAAAGTTGCATTGTCACCAGCACCGGTTGCCACGTGATTGTTAGTAAGAATATAAGACTCAGTGGCATTGCTTTGAATTATGAAACCTGAGCCATTTCCTGAACCCTGATCTGATTCAACAGAAATTGACACAACTACTGGAAGAACAGATTTGGCAATCCCGGCAATTGAATCATCAGGTCTTGGTGAAGTGTCACCACTTTCACTTGGCAATGTGATGGTGCTGCGAGGCATTAAATTCACATAACTTGCGCCAATAAATCCTGCAGTGCCTGCGATTAAACCTGACACAACGCCAGCTACTACAGCAGCTTTAATCGGTTTCTTTGTTTCGCTTTTAACTTGATTGGGTTTAAGACTTGATCCTTCGCTACTTGAGTAAATCCAAGTCGGTGGCCCAGCCGGGGTATTGGCTGGCTCAAATCCTTGCGATTGATCTGACATTCTTTGGCACCTCGTATTTAATACCTGATTTAGTACAAGTCTTACCTACATTTCTATATGAAAATACCAAACACCGCTTTAGGGGACCAATCTTCACAGAATCTGAACATAGGCCATACGCTTACTTACATGGCACCTACCGATCCACGAATCCTGGCAATCCACCGCGCATCTTGTGACTACGCCGAAAGTTGGGGTGGTGAAGATGGAATCAAGTCTCACGCCCGCGCTAAGGCAGCAGAGATCGGTTGCGTTGCAGTTAGTCCTGGTGCTGGTTCCGTTCTTCGAACTTTTGCAGCAGCAGTTGATGCCAAAAATGTTGTCGAAGTTGGTACTGGTGCTGGCGTATCTGCCCTCTGGCTACTTGAAGGTATGCACTCAGATGGAATTTTAACCAGCGTCGATAATGAAGCTGAACATCAATTAATTGCAAAAGATGCAATTTCGCAGGCTGGAATTTCACCAAATCGAGTTCGCCTAATCCACGGAAATCCTCAAGAAGTGCTTGATCGCCTAACCGAAATTGCTTACGACATTGTTTTAATTTCTGGCAAACCACTTGCCCTTGAAGCCCATGTTGAACGCTCTTTAAAACTGCTTCGCCCAGGTGGCTTGCTGATTATTGATCGTGCGCTTTGGAATGACAAACTAGCTGATCCTGCGCAAAAAGATCCAGAAACTGTTGCGATTCGTGGTGTGATTGAAAACCTAGCTACCAACGAAGATCTACAAGGTTCACTAATCCCAATGGGTGGCGGACTGCTTGTTGCAGTTAAGCGCTAATTTTTTGAGCAAATAAAAAAGCGGGCAAATTGCCCGCTTTTTTAGATCTATTGGGGAAATTATTTCTTTGGCATTGCAGCAACAGTGTCTTTAAGAACTGCGCCTAAATCTTTAACTTCCTGAGCATTTAACTCAACCACTAAACGTCCGCCACCTTCTAGTGGAACACGTAGTACGTATCCGCGACCTTCTTTAGGACATTCCATCGGACCGTCACCGGTACGTGGTTTCATTGCCGCCATTTAAGTCCTCTTTCGACTTGATTTTGATAGTTCTATTATCCCGCAACTATTAGAAAGGACGAAATTACGTTGACTAAACCTTGTATTTGCAAGGGACTAAAAATGAATTTTTCAAATTGACTTATTTAGCAAAATCACTAACGGATTTTGCAAATTTATTAAGTGATTGCTTTACGCCAGCAACGAAAAATGGGCGCAGAATTTTAAATCCAATTAACCCGATTAAACCAAGTGGAATCACTAGGTCTTCAATCCAGATGAACTTTGAAGTTTTTGAATCAATTTTTTCAACCTGGAAACTTCCGGTTCCCTTAACCACTTTGCCGGTATGCAAAACATCGCAGCGAAATGGCGGATCCCACCTGGTTATTTCCATGGTGTCGATAAATCCGATTGGTCCGATGCCGGTAAATGCCTTGAATTTTCCACCGACAGAGTTAGCAGTTCCTGTAACAATCGTGCCAAGCATCCATTCGCTTTGACTTGGCCAATCTGTGATCCGATTCCAAACTAATTCAGCGGGCGCTTTAATTTGCACTGATAGTTCAATGTGTTCCATTAGAAATACACAATCGGTGGTTGGTCTGTATTAGTGCCCTGCAGCACGCCCCACTCATCAACTAGGTTTTGGCGCTTTGCTGCAGCATTAATCAAAATATCAACAACTTCATCCATATCGTCAGTAACATGTAATGAATCAATGTCGGCTTGGGATATTTTTCCTTCAGTAACCATCGTGGTTCGAATCCACTCGACCAATGGCCCCCAGTAACTTTTGCCAACTAGAACTACGGGGAATGAAGTAACCTTCTTGGTTTGCACCAAAGTCAAAGCTTCAAATAGTTCATCTAATGTGCCGAAGCCACCAGGGAAAACTACGAAGCCTTGCGCGTATTTAATAAACATGGTTTTGCGAGCAAAGAAATATCTAAAATCAATTCCTAGTTCGACAAATTCATTCATGCTTTGTTCAAATGGCAATTCAATCCCAAGACCAACTGACATCGCAGGACCTGCAAATGCACCTTTGTTGGCAGCTTCCATAATTCCTGGACCGCCACCGGTAATCACCGCGAAATTTTTGTCAGAAAGTTTTTTACCAAGCTCTTCAGCTAATTTGTATTCAGGATGATCAACTGGAGTTCTAGCGCTGCCAAAAATACTAAAAGCTGGACCGAGTTCAGCAAGCGCACCAAAGCCATTCACAAATTCAGATTGAATTCGCATTACGCGCCATGGATCTTCGTGAACCCAACTTGCATCACCGCGACTATCTAATAACCGCTGATCAGTTGTTCCTGGTTTGCGTGCATGTCCTCGCCTAGTAACTGGACCAGACTTTTGTCCGCTTTCGTTAGCCACGCAACCACCCCATGATTAATTCTTCACAAGAGATTAGTTGTGAAATCAAAACATGTTCATGTCGGGCGTGGGCAACAGCTGGGTTACCAGGACCCATATTCACAGCTGGTACGCCCATCGCGCTAAACCTCGCCACATCAGTCCAGCCATATTTTGGAGCCACGTTGCCACCAACTAGTGAAATCAAATTCTTAAGTGCTGGGCGATCCAGTCCTGGCAATGCGCCAGCTGCATTATCAACAATGGTTACGTCATAGCCCTTGAAATATTCTTTGACGAATTTTTCGGCATCGCTACTTGTGCGATTTGGGGCATATCTAAAATTAACTTCAAGCACGGCTTCATCAGGAATCACGTTGCCAGCAATCCCGCCACTGATACCAACCGCGTTTAATCCTTCGCGGTATTCAAGCCCATCAATATCCACACTTAGTGA
The DNA here is from genome assembly GCA_041179585.1 of Actinomycetota bacterium. Classification (GTDB taxonomy): domain Bacteria; phylum Actinomycetota; class Actinomycetes; order S36-B12; family UBA5976; genus UBA5976. The sequence goes on along the minus strand of JBEGTB010000101.1, from coordinate 728 downwards.
TTCGTAAGTTGAAAGCAACGAGAGTGCATCGGCCAAGCCATGGATTGCATTCTTACCCATCCAAGATCTTGCACTATGGGCGCGAACCCCGGTTGTTCTAATTTGAGCGCGTAGTGTGCCTTGGCAACCAGCTTCGATATTGCTATTTGATGGTTCAAGTAATACTGCGATATCTGCTTTTAACCATTCTGGTTTTTCAGCGGCGATCTTGGTAAGACCATTTCTGGCACTTTCGATCTCTTCACATTCATAAAAGATGTAAGTGACATCAAACACCGGTTCTTCAACAGTTACTGCGGCGCGAAGGGCAACTGCCACCCCACCCTTCATGTCACAACTACCTAGACCAAAAAGCACATCTTCTGAGACTGTGCTTCCTTCAACTGGAAGTTGCTGGCCAGCAGAAATCTTTACGGCTTTGTCGTTATCAGCAACTGGAACAGTATCTAAATGACCAGCCACGATGACTCGAGTGCTGCGACCTAAGTTTGTTCTGGCAATTACATTGTTATTAAGGCGCTCAACGGCTAACCAACTGCAGCCACGAAGGCTTGCTTCGACTAAATCTGCAATCTGCTTTTCATTACCTGAAACGCTAGGAATATCGATTAACTGAGCAGTCAAAGTGACCACATCGGCGTGCGGATTAAGAGAATTTTGGGTCACACGACTACGGTAGTGCTGTTGGACTTTTAAAGTAAAACTCAAAATGCAGTGAGTGCAAAAGA
>JBEGTB010000100.1:0-2902 GCA_041179585.1 Actinomycetota bacterium | reverse complement strand
AAACAGCAGGCTAAATGATTTCCGCTTACGTTTGGGAAGCAGCCGGTTGGATTTCTTTTGTGGTGAAGATTTTGGCGATCATTGATCTGCCAAAGCGACCTGCAGAAGCATTTCCATTCTTAAATCTTTTAACTAAGCAAGCTTGGTATGCAATCATCATTGCCAGCATCATCACGCACTATTTATTTGGTGCCTGGGGTCTAACTGGCATCGCTGGTTTAATTGCCTGCGGAATTTACTTGGCTGACATCAAGCCACGCATTGCTGAAATGCAAAGTAATTCTGGCCGTTACTAATCAGGATTAATCATGTCTGGTGCAGTTGGTGACATCACCCGTGGCACAACTAATCCAAATAGATTGCGCCGCGTTGACCGCTGGGTTTTGCATCAGGTTTGTTCAACAATTAGAAAGTCTGAAGATCCGCTTGTAGTTGATCTTGGTTATGGCTCACTTCCGGTAACAACTAAAGAAATGTTTGATCGCTTGCGCAAACATGTCAGGCCCGATGTTGAAGTCGTTGGAATTGAGATTGACCCAGATCGCGTCGTGGAAGCCAAACCTATTGAACAACCTGGTTTGAGCTTTAAATACGGCGGCTTTGAAATCCCAACTGGCGATCGCAAACCAATCATGATTAGGGCTTTTAATGTTTTGCGTCAGTATGACGAAAGTGAAGTATTAGAAGCTTGGCAAACAATGACCAATCGCTTGGCACCAAATGGCTATCTAGTTGAGGGTACTTGCGATGAAATTGGTCGGCGAAGTGTTTGGGTTAGTTTGCGTGCTGGGCAAAGTGAACCTGAAACAATCACTTTCTCAACTCACATCGGCTCTCTTGATAAACCATCAGATCTTGCGCCAAGGCTTCCAAAAGTATTAATTCATCGAAATGTTCCAGGTGAAAAGATTTATGAATTCTTGCAGGCATTTGATCGCGCTTGGCTTTCACAAAGTGGACTAATTCCATTTGGTTCTAGGCAACGGTTTGTTGCTGCAGTTGAACAATTAGCACTTCAGTATCCGATTTTGGATAACAAAGTTCGTTGGCGTTTAGGTGAAGTTACAGTGCCATGGCATGTGGTGATGCAAACAGATAAACCACAAAATGTGCAGTTAACTGCGCCAACTTGTGACTAGTTACTTCTTTCCTTGATTAGCAACTGCAGCAGCTGCGGTAGCAGCAGCTTCTGGATCAAGATATTCGCCACCCTTGACCAATGGTTTTAAGTTTGAATCAAGTTTGTAAACAAGTGGGATACCAGTTGGAATGTTTAATCCAGCAATGTCATCATCGCTAATTCCATCAAGGTGCTTAACAAGAGCGCGAAGTGAGTTACCGTGCGCAGCGATCATTACAGTTTTGCCAGCCATTAGATCAGGAACAATGTTTGATTCCCAGTAAGGAAGCATGCGCTTAACCACATCTGCTAAACATTCTGTTGCTGGACGATCGCTAGGCGGAATGTCGGCATAACGCGGATCGTTGGCTTGTGAAAACTCATTGTCAGCTGCAATTGCCGGTGGTGGAACATCATAGGAACGACGCCACAACATAAATTGTTCTTCACCAAATTCAGCAAGGGTTTGGGCTTTATCTTTACCCTGAAGTGCGCCGTAGTGACGTTCGTTTAATCGCCATGATCTAGTTACCGGAATCCAGTGACGATCGGCAACATCTAGAGCGATGTTTGCTGTTTTGATTGCACGGCGAAGAAGGGAAGTGTGCAGCACATCAGGCAATACACCTTTAGCTTTTAGTAGTTCACCAGCACGTTTTGCCTCGCCCAAACCTTTTTCGTTTAGATCAACATCTACCCAGCCAGTGAATAAGTTCTTTTCGTTCCATTGGCTTTCACCATGGCGAACCAAAATTAAGGTGTATTCAGTCATAAGTTAATTGTGCCTTAGTTGTTAAATAAGTGGGCAAAAGCTTGCAGATTTGCAGTATCCATACCGTTACTTGTGCGCCAAGCCCATTCTCGTTCAATCGCACTCTTAAAGCCAAGTTCCAAAAGGGTGTTAAAGCTGCGGTCACTTTCTGTAATAACAACACCGAGTAATTGATCAACATCACTAATTGTCATGTTTGCAATCGGCATACTTCCGCGCAAATAGATGTCACCAAATGTGTCTAAGCAAAAAGCTGCGTTTAAAAGTCTTCGATTTTCTTCAAGAACCCACTTGTAAACATTTTCATGATTTTCATCAGGGTTTCTGGCAACAAAAGATTCAATGCGGAAAGTGTGCTCACCGATGGCTAATGCAACATTTATTTTTAATTTGGCACTGCCTTGCACAGTTATTACTAAAGCTGAATCGGAAACATCCTGTGGTTCAAGGCCATTTTCAGCTAAGTAATTTCTAAGGTCAGCTAGTGAAATCATGCAAGTTGCCTACGCAAAATGGCTGAATCAACCGCTTCTTTGTAAACCTCAATTAGTTTTTCTGTTGTTGCTTCCCAGCTAAATTTTGCAGCGTGATCAAGAGCGCCTTGGCGAAGCTTGGTCTGAAGTTTTTCATCGGCTAGATAACTTTGCAGAACATGAGCCCAATCATGCGGGTTATGGCCATCAACAAGTAAGCCGCTTACGTTGTTGGCAACTGCAGTTGGCAAACCACCAACATTTGCTGCAATAACTGGAGTTCCACAAGCTTGAGCTTCAAGTGCGACTAGACCAAAAGATTCGTTATGTGAAGGGATTGTGCAAACATCGGCAGCTTGGAACCACTTAACTAAGCGAGCTCTATTTGATGGTGGTTCAAAAATAATATTTTCTGTGATACCAAGTTCATCAGCCAAGTTATGCAATGCATCTGGTCTAGCTAAACCTGATCCAGATGGTCCGCCACAAATTGCTACGACTAAGCGATCACGTAAACCTGGTTCGTGTCTGATTAAT
>JBEGTB010000099.1:0-14413 GCA_041179585.1 Actinomycetota bacterium | reverse complement strand
AACTTGAAAAGACAATTAGTTATGCCTTTTTAGTTTCAGCAAAAATGTGTGCAATTTCGTCGATCTTTGCAAGCAATTGATCGGCTACTGCAACATCTACAGTTCCCTTAGTTCCAGTTGCGCCGGCAAGCTTGGTGGCGTCGTTAAATAACTGGTGAAGCTGTGGGTACTTTTCAAAGTGAGGTGCCTTGAAGTAGTCAGTCCAAAGAACCCATAGGTGATCTTTAACCATGTGTGAGCGTTCTTCTTTGATCGCGATAGCACGAGCTTTGAAGTTTGCATCATCAGAAGCGTTGTACTTTTCCATACAAGCTTTTACAGACTGAGCTTCAATGCGTGCTTGTGCTGGATCATAAACACCACAAGGCAGATCGCAGTGTGCTGAAACTTGCACTGTTGGCATAAAGAATTTCATTAATCCTCCGGAAAGTAATTTATCGGGCTAGCCGCTTACCTAAGGTTACGACAACGTGTGACTAAGCACATATCGGCCAAGGGTTTTTGCCAATCCAGGAAGTGCCAGACTAGGAATATGAGTATCGGGCTGGCAGTAATTCATGGGCATTCCATGATTCCAAGTTATGCCCCAGGGGAAGTTGTTCTAGTTAAATACGGTGCCCAATTCAGTCAGGGCGATGTTGTTCTAATCAACTTCACCCATCGCACAGACATTAAACGCGTGAAGCAGATTTTGGGAAGTCGCATTTTTGTTCAAGGTGACAACGAAGCGGTCAGCATTGATTCTCGAAATTATGGCTCAGTCAAAAATGACCTGATCATTGGAAAAGTTATTTACCGTTTTCCAAGATGGCTAAGAATTGGTCGCAAGGACTAATCCTGGTCGTCATCCATTCGAGCAAGCCAAGTTGCAAGTCGCTCAATTGGAATTTCAAAATCTGGATTTTGGTCCACAAATTCCTGTAACTTGCCAGCAAGCCAAGCAACTTGAATGTCTTCATCGCCTCGGCGATTTAGCAATTCTTCAATGCCACGGTCGGTGAAATACATGAATGCCTAGCTAAATGCTTGATTAACTAAAGTCTCTTGTTCAACTTCATGACGGTGGTGTGAACCAACAGCCGGTGAAGAAGATGCTGGACGCGATACGCCAACAATTCCACGATCAATAACTTCTGGAAGATTCATTGCCATAAATGACCAAGCACCTTGGTTTGCAGGTTCTTCCTGAACCCACTTAACCGTTTGCAAGTTTGAATATTTTGCTAATTCTGACGGAAGCATAGTAGTTGGAAGTGGGTAAAGACGTTCTAGGCGAATAATCGCAACATCCTTACGTCCTGTTTTTTCGCGATGTGCCAACAGATCGTAATAAACCTTGCCGCTACATAGCAGTGCTGTAGTCACTTCACTTGGATTCGTTTCTTGATCAGTGATGATCGAAGTGAATGTTCCAGAAGTGAAATCACTTACCTTGCTGGTTGCTGCCTTGGCACGCAAAAGAGATTTTGGTGTGAAAATTACTAGCGGTCGATCAAGTGGTGAGTGCACTTGCCAGCGAAGTAAATGGAAGAACGAAGCAGGGGTAGAAGGCATGGCTACTGTGATGTTGTCCTGTGCACATAACTGCAAGAAACGTTCAACGCGCGCTGATGAGTGATCTGGTCCTTGTCCTTCAAACCCGTGCGGCAATAGAAGGGTTACGCGACTTCGCTGCGCCCATTTTTGCTCACCAGCTGCGATGAATTCATCAATGATGGTTTGCGCACCGTTGGCAAAATCACCAAACTGAGCTTCCCACATTGTTAATACATCTGGCCGAACAACTGAGTATCCGTATTCAAAGCCCATCGCAGCGTATTCACTTAATAATGAGTCATAAACCCAAAGCTTGGCATTACCTTCATACATCTTCTTAAGTGGCTTGTATTGCCAACCAGTTTTCTTATCAACGATCACTGCATGGCGATGACCAAAGGTTCCGCGGCGGCAATCTTGTCCGGCTAGGCGAATTGATTTTCCTTCAGAAAGAAGTGAACCAATCGCCAAGGCTTCACCCATACCCCAATCAATGGAATCTGTTTCAACCATTTCTTTGCGGCGCTGTAACTGCGGAGCAAGACGTGGGTGAACCGTGAATCCTTCTGGCATTTCTAGCTGTGATGCCACAACTCGATCGATTACTTCACGGCTAATTCCAGTCGGCACATCACGCGTAGGTGTTTGCGGCGCAAGTGATTGTTGCCCGGTGTGTACAACTTCCGCGGTGCGAGATGAGAAATCTTTGTGATCTGCATTGTCAGCTTTGGTTGCTTGGAAAATACGTTCAAGTTCATCTTGGAAATGTTTTAGTGCTGCCTCAGCTTCATCAACTGAAAAGTCACCGCGGCCAACAAGTGCTTCGGTGTAAAGCTTTCGAACAGAACGCTTTTGATCGATGATCTCGTACATCAATGGTTGGGTTAATGAAGGGTCATCAGCTTCGTTGTGCCCACGACGACGGTAACAAACCATGTCGATTACTACGTCTTTATGGAATGCCTGCATGAAGTCAAAAGCCATCTTGGCTACGCGCACAACTGCTTCCGGATCATCACCATTTACGTGGAAGATCGGTGCTTGCACCATTCTTGCCACGTCAGTTGAGTAAACACTTGAGCGGCTGTAACGCGGGGAAGTGGTGAAGCCAACCTGGTTATTAACGACTAAATGAAGCGTTCCACCTACGCGGTAACCTTGCAGCTGACTAAATTGCAAAGTTTCAGCTACAACGCCTTGACCAGCAAATGCTGCGTCACCGTGCATCAAAATAGGCATTACTGAAAATTGTTTCTCCGGACCAATAAGGTCTTGCTTTGCTCGAACAATTCCTTCAAGAACTGGATTTACTGCTTCAAGGTGCGAAGGATTAGCTGCTAAGTAAACGCCAATTTCTTTTCCAGAAGCTGATGTAAATTTTCCAGATGTTCCCAAGTGATACTTAACGTCACCTGATCCCTGGACAGACTCCTCGCCGTAGTTACCTTCAAATTCATTAAAGATTCGTGCAAAATCTTTGCCAGCAATATTGGCCAGAACATTTAGTCGACCACGGTGTGGCATACCAATACAAACTTCATCCAGACCAGCTTCGGCCGCTTCGATCAAAACTTGATCAAGAAGCGGGATAGCGCTTTCGCCACCTTCGAGACTGAAGCGCTTCTGGCCAACATATTTAGTTTGCAAGAAAGTTTCAAAAGCTTCGGCTTCATTTAGTTTTCGCAGGACTCGAATTTGTTCGCTATGACTCATCTTTTCGTGACTGCGTTCGACTTGATCCTGAATCCATTTACGCTGCTCTGGATCTTGCAAGTGCATGTATTCAATACCGACTTTGCGGCAGTATGCATTGCGCAAAATGGTCAAAATATCACGAAGTTTGGCAAACGGCTTTCCACCAAATCCACCGGTTGCAAACTCTCGGTCTAGATCCCAAAGGGTTAAACCGTGGCTTGCAATATCAAGATCTGGATGTGATCGCTGGTGGTATTCCAAAGGATCAACGTCGGCTAGTAAATGTCCGCGCACGCGAAAAGCGTGAATCATTTCTTGAACACGTGCTGTTTTATCTAAAACATCATCGTGTGATGTTGCGATGTCACTTGCCCAGCGGATTGGTTCGTAAGGAATCTGTAAAGCCCGGAAAATGTCATCGTAGAAATTACCTTCACCAAGTAAGTATTCGTGAATGCGACGAAGGAAGTCACCAGACTGTGCACCTTGAATTACTCGATGGTCATAGGTGCTAGTCAAAGTTAATACTTTGCTTATTGCATTCTTGGTAAGTGTTTCTTCTGAAGCCCCCTGCCATTCAGCTGGGTATTCCATGGCGCCAACACCAATAATTGCGCCTTGACCTTGCATCAAGCGTGGGACTGAGTGAACTGTTCCGATAGTTCCAGGGTTGGTCAAACTAATTGTTGCGCCTTGGAAATCTTCAACTGTTAGTTTTCCGCTGCGAGCTTTGCGAACAACATCCTCATAGCTTGCCCAAAATCCGGCAAAGTCCAACGTGTCAGCTTGTTTAATGCATGGAACAAGTAGTTGGCGAGTGCCATCTTCTTTTGCCAAGTCAATCGCTAAACCGATTCCAACATGAGGATGGCGAACAATTGCTGGTTTATCTTCAAGCGTGGTGTAAGAAACATTCATGTCCGGCATGTCTTTAAGTGCCCGAACAATTGCGTAACCAATGATGTGGGTAAAACTGACCTTTCCGCCGCGGTTACGTGCCAAGTGATTGTTAATCACAATGCGGTTATCAACCATTAATTTTGCAGGAACTGCGCGGACACTGGTTGCAGTTGGAATTAGCAAACTAGTTTCCATATTTGCCACAACACGAGCAGCTGGACCTTTTAATTTTTCAGCCGCAGGTTCAGTTGTTACTGGCGCACTTGGTGCAGGAGTCGGAGCAGGTGCACTAACTTGAGGCGTTATCGGAGCAGAAGTTTGGATTGGTTCAACAATAGGCGCAGCACTTGCTGCCGCAGGAGTTTTTACTGGCGAATATTCAGGTGGGTTGTAATCTGCGAAAAAGTCCCACCATGCTGGATCAACCTGACGTTTATCTTCAAGATATTGCTGATATAACTCATCAACTAACCAGTCGTTTGGACCGAACTGGCTACTCGGTTGATTGGGCACGTCTTCGGGCCTCCTTGAAATTCGCTATTCCAAGATTAGCCCTGAGGTTGGCCGAGTGAAAATTTAGTCTCCCCGAACAACCAGATCTACTGAACCTCGCACATCAAGTCTTTCAAAGTACTCAGCCTCATGCACTTGCCAAGTTACAAGCTGATCGCGCAATTGCTGGCCATCGCGGGCGATTAAGCGATCTAAAAGCAATGTTGGCTGCGCCTCCACCCAAATACTGAGCGCAAAATACTCTTTTAGTTTTGGATTTGCAGCGCCCACACCTTCCAAAATAAGAAATTCTGGATTGTCTATTGCCTGGGTATTAGCGAACAGACCCTGATGCCAGTCATAGGTTTGAAAACTTATCTTGTGCCCAAGAGATAACGGTTTCAATATTTGGGTTTCAATTCGAAGTGGCAGCTCATTAATTAATTCCTGATTCCAACCATCGTAAAGATCATCCATATGAACAACTGCGCAATTGGGTAATTGGTCGCAAAGTCCATCAGCCAAAGTTGTTTTGCCAGAACCAGCAGGACCATCGATTGCGATGACCCTGGCTGATCCAGTGAAATTTTTGCAATTGTGAATTCGATCCACAATTGCTTTTATTTCTTTGCTATCCAAGATTTTCTTTGCGATCCCACTTAAGCCAACCACGAATAGCAATTAGCGTGAAAACTGCATATAGAGCTGAAGTGAACCAAAGTCCTTGGAATGCATATTCGATTGTGTAAACGGCATCGACAACAAACCAAACAAACCACGTCTCGGTGTATTCCTTAACCATGATCACTTGAGCAACAATGCTGAAAATTAATCCGAATGAATCTGGCCAAGTTGCCGCAGCGCCAATCGATGCAAGGGCAGGGGCTAAGGCAAGCCAAATCAGTAATCCAATTACCAATGTGATCACGCGTTGCTTAGCAGTTGCTGTTTTTGGATTTGCGCCAGTTGGCGCCCAACCTTTCCAGCCCCAAAGTGCAGCTGCAATAAATACAAATTGCAGGGCAGCACTTGAATAAAGATCCCATTCAAAAAATAACCAGGAATAAAACAAACTACTGATTGCCCACCACGGCCAAGTTATTTTTTTGCCAGTTGTACCAAGCCATACTCCGATGAACCCGGTAACAACGGCAACTAGTTCAAGTGCGGAAACTTCATAACCCCAAATGGTTAAAACAGTCTGCAGGGCAGTTTCTGAAATTCCGGCATGAATATATGTATGCATTGTTACTCCTCAAGTCGGCATTACCCGACTGGTTATACGGTCGGCAGAAAATCTGCCCTCTCAGCCCACTTCCGGTGAGCTCCCGTGTTGTTTATTGATTGTAACTTAAAAGAATTTCATTAATCGATAACAGCAATAATTTCTACTTATTAATACTGTGCCCTCGAATGGATTCGAACCATCGACCTTCTGCTCCGGAGGCAGACGCTCTATCCCCTGAGCTACGAGGGCTAATTAACCAAAACTGGCTTTAGTACTGCGACTTTATCAGCAGCGGTAAATATACTTATCTGTTGTGAGTCTGAAGCAAAATTCAATGAAGATCTCAAAGCGAGAACGTAACTTCTGGGCTTTAGTAATACTTAGTTTGATCCTGGCAATTGTTACTTGGCGCCATGGTTCAAATCGTGCAGATTCTCTTGGTGTGGATCCAAACAATCCTGGGCAAGTTATCAGTGCAAATCCAACACCTGAATATGACTGCAGTGCACACAATCCATTTAGCGAAGCAAATCTGGTGAATTGGAATGCAACCCACTCGCCAGGTGCCTATAACGCAACGGTGATCGATTTAGTCCATAACTGCACGTATTCGGCGGGCAACCCGGATGCTAAATTCCCAACTGCATCTACCGGAAAAATACTGGTGGCAACTGGCGTTCTTGAGAAAGTTGCTCAAGGCCAAATTGAATATGCAAGCGTGCAAGCAGACATGACTTCTATGATCACTCAGTCTGATAACTCAGCTGCAGATCGATTATTTGCTGCAATCGGGAAAGCGGCAACACTGCAAGACATCGAAGTGCGTTACGGGATGAGCGCAACTGTCACAGATCGTGGTTGGGGCACAACCATGACTAATTCCAGTGATCAAGCAAAATTATTGAGCCAAGTGATCGGAACACAGCAGAGCCCACTTCCCGAAGCTCAGCGCGTAATCTTGCGCGACTTAATGAAAAATGTAAATCCAGAACAATCCTGGGGTGCTGGCACAAACATTCCAGCTGGCTGGAGTATTGCGGTTAAGAATGGTTGGTACCAAGCAGTAGCTGGTGACATTCCACCGGAAGGCAAGTGGCGCATTAACACGCTTGGCATGACTTGGGATCAAACAGGAACACAGCGCTGGATTTTTACTGCTTACTCAAATGAGTGGGCATCGCAAAGTGCTGGAATTAGCGCCTGGAATGATTTTGCTGCACTCGTTGCACAAAATTTAGCTAATTAATCATTTAGCAACTGGATAATCTTCAAGCATCGGACAGACTTTGCCAGGTGCAACTAGTGGTTCAAAATGCCACCATTCATTTTTATATCGACGACAAAGTCCGAATTGGTAACCAATTGCTTCCAGCCAGGCTGCAGCTTCTGGCTTTCCTTGCTTGTAGTTGATGTCAACTGCTAAACCCCAAGGATGATTTGAAAACTGTGGTGGCAGTACCCATTTGCTAGCTTCTTCGATAGAGCCATTGCTAACTATTGCGCGATCAAAAAGCATTTGCTGATACTCAAGGGTTCGCCAACCACTAGTGATATTTAGCCGATAACCGTCAAGGGCTCCCATGGCTTGAGCCAGCTTTATTCGATTTTCTAAAAACGAATCCATTTTTGTTGGTCTAGTTGCACCAGCAGTGATTGGTCCGATTCCAATTGGCAGTTCATTTGGATTGCAAGTTAGTGACCTAGTTGCTCGGATTAAACCTGTTGTGAGATTTGCACAATTATTTTGAATTGAATTTGAATCTGTTCGGGCATTTGCCGGAGCGGCATAATCAACTGAGGCTAAGAGAAGCATCAAAGTCGTGATTGCCACTGCAAGTTTTCTCAAGACTTCAACCCTTTCGCTTAACTGAGCCTAGATAAAAACTTCTTAAATAGATAGTTAAGAAGCCCTATTGATATAGTCAATAACGTGATTTCTGGATCGAGATTGGCCGAATTTATTTACGCATCGGTGGCAATCATCTTGGCGCCCGGTCCAAGTGTTATGTTCACAATTGCTAGGGCAGTTGCTTGGGGTAGGGCAACAGCAATCTTGACGGTTCTTGGCAACACAATCGGAATGTTTTTACTTTCGCTATTAATTGCTTTCGGACTTGGACCACTTTTGCAAAGGTCTGAAACTCTTTTATTTTCAGTTCAATTACTTGGTGGTCTGTACCTTATTTATTTAGGTATTGACGCACTCAAACATCGCCAACTGCACGCCTCAGACATGGTTGCTGTTTCTGAGGTTGCACCAAAAAAAATAGAAGTGATTAAGCAAGGATTCATGGTGGGTGCACTCAATCCAAAAGCGCTCGTATTTTTTAGTGCGATTTTCCCTCAATTTGTCGACGCTTCAATTGGCTCAATCACAAGACAAATGGTGATCTTCGGAATTATTTTCTGCACACTGGGCTTCTTTCTGGATGGCATGTGGGGATTTGTTGTTGGTGGCAGCCGAGACTGGTTTGCCAATTCACGTAAGCGACTAGTTGCACTGCGCACAATGGGTGGCGTCGTAATGGTGACGCTAGGTATTTTGGTTGTTATTCCGTTAATACTGACAATTGGTAATTAAATTAAATAACGCCTAGTCAGGCTTGAATTTAACTGCGCAGCACTTGAAACCGCTTGGCCATTAAAACTTACGTGAGCACCATCATTACTTACTTCAACTTCGCCAAGCACACCGTGACGAATCATCTGGCTTGATCGAACACTTCGAGTATTTTTCACAGCCACGCTTGTTCGACCACTCGGTGAAACTTCAGAAGATTGGTTTGTGAAGTGCACGCCAAGCTGGGCAGCAGTCGCTCCATATGCACCAAATTGTGGACCAATTGTTAATGGCTGTGCATCTTTAACAGTTGCACCTGGATCGCCAATTACACCCCAGGCTGGAATTCCATTTTTAATTACCAAGTCAGGCTTACTTGCAAAATCTGCATAACGCCACATCACAAGATCTGCCATCAGCCCAACTTGAACACTCCCAACTTCATGCGAAAGTCCATGAACAAGAGCTGGGTTAGTTGTGATCTTGGCAAGATGCCTTAGAACACGTTCATTTGAGTGAACAACTTGATCGGCGTTAACTGTTCCATCCAAAACAGCAACATCGGCAAACATACTGGCCATTGCGAAAGTCTTTCGCCAGGTGTCATCAGCTCGTCCCATCCCTAATGCATCAGAAGAAGTCACGGGAATTACACCAAGGTCATGAAGTTTGTTTTCAGCAGCCATAGTTGCATTGCGAACACGCTGCCTAGCCAAGGCAACATCACTTGGTAAATCTGCATTCATTCCGTGTGCTGAAATAATCATCGCCACATGTTCATCAGCTGCGTTGATGCCATAAGCAAGAGTTGGATTTGTTGATGAGGCCAAAATGTTCTCTCGCCCAGCTAGGCGCAAAACATCAGGTGCATGACCACCACCGCAACCTTCAACGTGAAATGCGTGAACCGCACGCCCAGCAATGGCACTTAATGTGCCATCAACATCAAGCATTTCGTTCAAGCCATCGGTATGCAGGGCAACTGCAACGTCATGTTTTTCTGCAAAAGTTAACGCAGTATCTATAGTGCGCGGATGCGCACCGGTATCTTCATGGATTTTGAAACCACAGACGCCGCCAGCAAGCGCTTCTTCAAGTGGAGAAGTAGTACTGCTTGATGCTCGTCCCAGGACACCAACGTTTAGTGGCCAAGCACTAAACATTTCATGACCGTGAGCAAGTGCCCAACTTGAGCTAACTCCAACACCCCAGAATGGACCAAACTCTTGGGCAATGATTGTGGTCACGCCACTTGAAAGTGCAGCATCACACACGCGAGGTGTTAATGCATGAACGTGCGTATCAATTCCGCCAGCTGTGACAATAAAACCTTCACCTGGAATAACAACAGTTCCAGAGCCAACAACTACATCGATGTCATCCATCGTGTCTGGATTACCTGGCCGACCAATTGCACTTATTCGTCCGTTTCTAATTCCAATTGAGGTGACTTTGATTCTTTGAATTGGATCAAGTAGTAATGCATTGGTGATTACTAGGTCGCAGGACTGAGAACTATTTACTGACTTAAGTCCCATTCCGTCGCGCGCACTTTTACCAAAACCCATTTGAAATTCGCTACCCGGCGCACGATCGTCACCTTCAACGCGAATGATTAAATCTGTATCACCAAGTCGAACGAAGTCACCAATGCGTGCTCCATGAACAGCAATGTCTGATTGAGCTTGGGCTAATTCTTCTGGTGTCATTTAGGTTCACCATTTAAATAACCAAATTCAGCGATGCGCTTCATCGCATTTTCTTTTGCGTCAGGGGCATCAAGCGGTCCATCCACAATTCCGGCAAAACCGATTATGACTCGGTCACCTTCAATTGGAATAAGTTCGACCTCAACTATTTCATTTGGTAAAAAGTCGGTGTGTGTTCCTGATGGAATGTTTAAACGCATCCCATAAGCAAGGTTTCGGTCAAATTTTAATTTTGGATTAATTTCCAAAAAGTGCATGTGAGATGTTACTGAAATAGAAATATTTGATTCATTTCGAACTTTTAATCGAATTGAATTTACTGAATCTTTTTCGACGAATGGTTCAAGGCGAGTAACTTGACCTGGGTACTGCGATTCATTGCTTTCAAAATTAACAACCACTAAGCGGCGACCATCATTAAAAACTGCTTCAACTGAAATTGAGCCAAGCATTGCGCCAACACCAGGAAGTAAATCTGACTGGGTTAACACCGACTTGCCAGCTGCAAGAGCTTGAGAATGTGTTGCGCCAGATCTGGCTGCTTCAATCACAGCATTAGAAATAATCGCTATCGCCTCTGGCTTGTTTAATTTCAATCCACGATCAAGGCGTGATTTCGCTAACTGACCTGCAGTGAACAGCAACAATCGATCTTGTTCGCTGGGCGTTAATTCCATGAGGTTAATTCTGTGCCATTTAGATTAAATAGGGGAACCATCCAGATTGGATACAATTTTGGTATGACTGGTGCTCTTTCAGGGATTGTGGTTGCAGACTTCACCCGTGTATTGGCCGGGCCTTACGCAACCATGCTTCTTGGGGATATGGGCGCAGAGGTAATCAAAGTTGAACGCCCAGAAGTTGGCGATGACACCCGTTACTGGGGACCACCACATGATGAAGCCGGTCGCGCAACCTACTTCGAAGCTGTAAATCGAAATAAGTCATCACTTGAAATAGATATGAGTTCAAGTGAAGGCAAAGCGCAAGCTGCGAAATTGATCGCTAGAGCTGATGTAGTAATTCATAACTTTCCAGCAGCAAACGCAAAGAAACTTGGTTTGGATTATGAATCCGTAAAACAAATTAATTCAAGCGTCATTTACTGTTCTATTTCAGGATTTGGAACTAAAGCCGGCGCTGCCATTCCCGGTTATGACTTATTAGTTCAAGCTATGGGAGGCTTGATGAGTGTCACTGGACCTAGTTCAGCTGAACCATCAAAAGTTGGTGTGGCATTAGTTGATGTAATCACCGGACTTCACGCGACAATCGGAATTTTGGCAGCGCTAAATCATCGAAATGAATCTGGTGACGGTCAGGCAGTTGAGGTTAATTTATTAAGTTCTATTTTGTCTGGGCTTGTGAATCAAGCAAGTGGTTTTGTTTCCGGTGGAGTTATTCCAAAATCCTTAGGCAATGCTCATCCATCGATTAGCCCTTATGAGGTTTATCCAACTGCAGACCGTCAAATAGTTCTAGCAGTTGGCAATGAAGGTCAGTTTGCAAAGTTATGTGAAGTTCTTGGCTGCCCTGAACTAGTAACTGATGCGCGATTTAATTCAAATTCCAATCGAGTGGCAAACAGATTAGCTCTAAATGAAATATTGATTAAACAGCTGGGCACAAATGGTGCCGATCATTGGTGGAAAGCGCTTAATAGTGCAGGAGTCCCTAGTGGCCCAATTAATAACATGTCCGAAGCATTTGAGTTAGCTGATCAAATGGAACTAGAGCCAATCATTGAAATTATTCAAAATGGTGAAGCTCGAAAACAAGTAGCCAACCCAATTACATTTTCAAAAACGCCGGTTGAATACCGAAGTGCACCACCTTCGATAGGTGAAAAGTTTTGAGTTCGCAAGGAACCTCTCAAGAAGCCGTTTTAACCGAGCTTCGCGAAATGATAGGCACCGGCAAATTAGAACCTGGCCAACAGATTGTTCAAGAAAGCCTTTCAGCTGCCCTTGGAGTTAGCCGCGTACCAATACGCGAAGCACTTCGAGTGCTTGAAGGAGAAGGACAGGTAATCCATTTCCCAAATCGCGGTTACTTTGTAACCGACTTAAGTGTTGAAGACTTGGAAGAGGTTTACCGAATTCGAGCGATCCTTGAAGAAGAAGCATTGCGCCTTGCAATTCCGCTTTTAACCGATTCAGACATCGAATACATCGAAAGTATTCAAGTTGAGCTTGAAAAAGCCGTTGCCAGCCAGAAGATTTCAGGCATCACGGAAACCAACCGTCGTTTTCACTTTGCCATGTTTGAAGCCAGCAACATGCCAAGACTTGTTCGAATGATTCGCACTCTGTGGGATGCAACTGATGCGTATCGCGGGGTTTATTTCGCCACACCAACAAACTTGCAGCATATGAATTCTGAGCATCGCCAAATGTTGGAAAGTCTAAAAAAGCGCGATGTTAAGAAAACAATCGAATTTCAAACTTTGCACCGTGAGAATGCAGTTAGTGCTGTCAGTCAGGTAATTAGACATAAGAAGTAGGCATGGCTTTTCTGAGCATTGTCTAATTCCTTAATTAATAAGGTTTTCGGTAGGCTTTTGACGTATGACACCGCAGGAGTTAGCCGAATATGTAAGGTCTGCGGTCAATAACGCCATTACTCGTGGCCAGCTGACACTTGCAACAAGTGATATCCCAGCAGAAATAGTTATTGAACGCCCAAAGAATTCCGACCACGGTGACTGGGCCACAAATATTGCACTTCAGATTTCTAAAAAAGCTGGCTTAAATCCTCGAGCAGCAGCTGAAATTTTATTGCCCTTAATCACCACTGCTCCTGGAATTGAATCTGGTGAAATTGCTGGTCCTGGATTTATCAACATTCGACTCTCAGCCGCAAGCCAAGGAAGCCTGGCAAGTGCAATTGTTAGCCAAGGTAATAAATATGGTCAAGGCACTTCTCTTGCAGGCAAGAAAATCAATGTTGAATTTATTTCTGCCAATCCAACTGGTCCACTTCATTTAGGTCATACTCGCTGGGCTGCTGTTGGCGATGCCATTGCCCGAGTACTTGAAGCCCAAGGTGCGACAGCAACTCGAGAGTTCTATATCAATGACCGTGGTGTGCAGATGGATAAATTCGGTGCCTCTGTTAAAGCTTCAGCATTCGGTGAACAAATTCCAGAAGATGGTTACCACGGTGCATACATTGCAGATCTTGCAAAAGAAATTTTGGCCAAAAATCCAGAAATCAAAAACTTAAGTGAACCAGAACGCAGTGAAGCATTCCGCGAAACGGCTTATGAACTTCAGTTAGATGACCAAAAACGAGTGCTTGCATTATTTAATACCCACTTTGATGTTTGGTACAGCGAACGAACTTTGCACTCAAGTGGGGCAGTGGAACGCGCATTTGGAAAACTACGCCAACAGGGACACATCTTTGAATTAGATGGTGCAACTTGGCTTCGTACAACCGACTTTGGCGACGATAAAGATCGCGTGCTGGTTAAAGCTGATGGTGAATTGACCTACTTCGCATCAGATACGGCGTATTACGTAGATAAGCGCGATCGCGGTTTTGATATTTGCATCTACTTACTTGGCGCAGATCACCACGGATACGTAAATCGATTAAAGGCGATCGCTGCATGCGCTGGTGATAATCCAAATGAGAATATCGAGTTGCCAATCGGCCAGATGGTCAAAATGATGAAAGACGGCCAAGAAGTCCGACTTTCTAAGCGAGCCGGCAACATCATCACCCTTGAAGATCTGGTTGACGAAGTTGGGGTTGATGCCGCTCGTTACACACTCATTCGCTACCCAGTGGATTCACCACTTGTGCTTGATTTAGATCTATTGGTTTCTAGAACAAATGACAATCCGGTTTACTACGTTCAGTATGCGCATGCTCGAATTGCATCTGTTGTTAGAAATGCGATTGATCTTGGAATTTTGCCTGAAAGTAATTGGGATCAAAGTGCCTTCAATCCAGGTCTATTAATCGATGAACGTGAAGGTGCCTTGCTTGGACTTTTGGCAGATTATCCACGTGTTGTTGCCGCTGCCGCTGAACTACGTGAACCTCACAGGGTTGCCAGATTCCTTGAAGAAGTTGCTACGGCTTACCACCAGTTCTATGCAGCATGCAGGGTATTGCCTCAAGGTGATGACAAACCAACTGACCTAACTATCGCAAGACTTTGGTTATGTGCTGCAACCAGACAGACAGTATTTAATGGCCTTGAACTACTTGGTGTTAGCGCACCAGAAAGAATGTAGTCATGGCCAGCACAGATTTAAATGAACTTAACCCAATGATCTGGCC
>JBEGTB010000098.1:0-13185 GCA_041179585.1 Actinomycetota bacterium | reverse complement strand
GTACGTCTTTAACTTCACCCTTTAGTACGCCAGCTTGAAGAGCTGCACCAACTGCAACAACTTCGTCTGGATTAACGCCCTTATTTGGTTCGCGTCCACCAGTTAGTTCTTTAACAAGATCGGTAACTGCTGGCATACGAGTTGAACCACCAACAAGTACCACGTGATGAATGTCAGAAACCTTGATACCGGCATCTTTAACAACTTGGTTAAAAGGTGCTTTGGTGCGTTCAAGTAGATCTGCAGTCATCTTCTGGAATTCAGCGCGAGTCAAACTTAGGTCTAAGTGAAGCGGACCTGCATCTGATGCGGTGATGTAAGGCAAGTTGATGTTTGTTGACTGTGAAGAAGAAAGTTCAATCTTTGCTTTTTCAGCAGCTTCACGAAGACGTTGCAACGCAACTTTGTCAGCAGACAAATCAATGCCATTTGAATTCTTAAATGTAGTTACTAGGTGAGCAACAACGCGTTCATCCCAGTCATCGCCACCAAGGTGATTGTCACCACTAGTTGCTTTAACTTCAACGATGCCTTCGCCAATTTCAAGAAGTGAAACGTCGAAAGTTCCGCCACCAAGGTCGAATACCAAAATTGTTTGATCTTGGTCGCCCTTATCTAAACCGTATGCAAGCGCAGCTGCTGTTGGTTCGTTAACGATACGAAGTACGTTAAGACCTGCAATCTGACCAGCATCTTTTGTTGCTTGACGCTGAGCATCGTTGAAGTATGCCGGAACTGTAATTACGGCATCAGTAACTGTTTCGCCAAGGTAAGCCTCAGCGTCACGCTTTAATTTTTGAAGAACGCGAGCAGAAATTTCCTGTGCGTTGTATTTCTTGCCATCAATGTCAACGTTCCAAGAAGTGTCACCCATGTGACGCTTTACTGAACGAATGGTGCGGTCAACGTTGGTAACTGCTTGACGCTTAGCTACCTCGCCAACTAGAACTTCACCGTTTTTAGCGAAGGCCACAACCGATGGGGTTGTTCTGGAACCTTCTGCGTTTGCGATCACAGTTGGTTCGCCACCTTCTAGGACCGAGACCACAGAGTTTGTGGTGCCGAGATCGATACCTACTGCACGAGCCATTTTTCTTTATTCCTCTACTATCAGATACCTTGAGTCAGGTCGGCTCAAGGACAAATATCATAACCTGAAAGGGCTATTACTTATTCCCACCCCAAAATTGTGGATATCCAAAGGCTGATCTACCCTTTTGGCATGCGGGCAGTGGCTTTCGACCAGTTTGGTGATGACCTATATATAAAGGACATCGAAATCCCCACTCCCCGCCCCCATGGCGTAGTAATCCAGGTCAAAGCAACAGGTCTTTGCCGAAGTGACTGGCATGGCTGGCAGGGACATGACAGCGACATAACTGAACTACCACATATCCCGGGACATGAATTTGCTGGGGTTATTTCGGCAGTTGGTAGCGAAGTTAAAAACTGGAAAGTTGGCGACCGGGTAACCACGCCGTTCGTTTGTGGCTGCGCTGAGTGCCCAGATTGCCTAGCTGGAAATGCACAGGTTTGTAAATTTCAATGGCAGCCAGGATTTAATGGTCCTGGTTCATATGCTGAATACGTTCGAATTCCAAAAGCTGATTTCAATTTAGTCACTATCCCAGATTCAGTTTCTTTTGAAACGGCAGCCTCACTTGGCTGCCGTTTTGCAACTTCTTATCGCGCAATAGTTCAGGTTGCAAAAGTTGAGCCAGGTGAAGTTGTTGCAGTTTTTGGTTGTGGTGGGGTTGGTTTAGCAGCGGTAATGATTGCTAAATCTCGCGGTGCCAGAGTGGTTGGCATTGATACGTCTCATCAAGCGCGTGACCGGGCAAAACTTGCAGGTGCTGAAATAGTTTTAGATTCGGTGCATGATGATGTTCCAGCTGAAATTAAAAAACTCAATCCAGCTGGTGCTGATGTCACAGTCGACGCTTTAGGCAATGCAAGTCTTGTAAAGTTGGCAATTGAATCTCTTCGACGCTTGGGTCGCCATGTTCAAATTGGTTTATTGCCACCGGCTGTTATTCAAGACCAGGCAACTGTCCCGATGCACACTGTAATCGCGCGTGAACTTCAAATTCTTGGAAGTCATGGGATGTCTGCAGCAACTTACCCTGAAATGCTCGCCGACATAAGTTCTGGATTGCTAAGACCAGACTCTTTAATTGAAAGAACTATTAGCCTGGAGCAAGTTCCAGAAGCTATGAAAAATATTGGCACAATTCCAGGTATCACCATCATTAAGCCTTAGTGATTGCTAGCCTTTAAACCGTGAGAGTCAAAGCCGATTCATTAAGAGTTCTTCGAAAACGAAGTGGCGCTAAATGGCGTGGCGTAGAAAAAGATGTTCTTCCACTTCCAGTTGCGGAAATGGATTATCCAATTGCGAAGGAAATCAAAGAAGTCTTAATTGACATGGTTAATCGCTCGGATGTTGGCTACGGCGGCTTAATTCCTGAACTACCAAAAGCCTTTGCTAAGTATGCAAAGCGAGCCTGGAATTGGACAGTCGATCCTGAACAATTCCGCTTGGCAACAGATGTTGGCGTTGCAGGTGTTGAAGTTATTCGTTTGCTCACAAACCCTGGTGACAAAGTCGTAGTTAATTCACCGGTTTACCACAATTTTTATAACTGGATTAAAGAAAGTAAATGCGAAGTCGTTGATGTTCCACTTGTTCATCAAGGTGATGATTACTTGCTTGATCCAATTGGTCTGGAGCAAGCATTTGCCGCCGGCGCAAAGGTTTATTTAATTTGTCACCCTCATAATCCAGTTGGCCATGTTTTTTCCAGAGTCGAACTCCAAGAAATTGCATCACTTGCTAAGAAATATGGTGTTGTTGTTATTTCTGATGAAATCCACGCTCCACTTACCTTTAAAGAGCAAAACTTTATTCCTTACTTAGCCCTTAATGATGACGCTAGAGAAACTGGAATTTGTATTACTTCAGCAAGCAAAGCTTGGAATTTAGCTGGATTAAAATGCGCGCAAATTATTTCTCAACATCCAGAAATGCATGACAAATTAAATCAACTACCAATGGCTGTTGCGTGGCGCGCATCGATCTTAGGTTCTTGGGCAAGTTACGCTGCATACCAAGATGGCGAGAAGTGGCTAAAAGCAGTCATGCGCAATCTTGATGGCAATCGAAAGTATCTAGGCAAACTTTTGAGGAAATACTTACCGAAGGCGAAATACACAATTCCACATAGCACTTACTTAGCTTGGGTTGATTTAAATGCTTACGGCATTGAAGATCCAGCAGTTTTAATGCACGAAAAAGGTCGCGTTTATTTCAATGACGGAAAAGATTTTGGACCTGATGGTAAAAATCACGTGCGCATCAATCTAGCCACTAGTAAAAAGATTTTGAAAAAAGCGATCAAACGCGCTGCAGGCGTATTGGAAAATTAATGTCGAAAATAATTGGTTATGAAATAAAAACACCGTGGGTGCCAATGTCAGTACTGGTTGATGTTGAAAATAAACCAATAGTTGTTGGCGCAGCATTTTTACCAATGACTAGATTTTTGAGAAAAGCCGGACAGAAATTAAACATTGCCGACTACAAAAAAGACACCAAACTAGCTGGTGTAACTCAAGTTGTGAATAACTGGATTGATGGCGACTTGAACGCATTTAACCAACTAAGAGTTCGCCAACCCGGTGGTGAATTTATGCAAGAGTGCTGGAAACAATTACGCAAAGTCAAAGGTGGCAAAGTTATTAGTTACGCACAACTTGCAACATCAGCAGGTAGGCCACTTGCGGTTCGTGCTGCAGGAACTGCATGTTCAAGTAATTTGATCGCACCAATCATTCCATGTCATCGAGTTGTTAAAACAGGTGGGCACCTTGGTAACTATGGATTTGGATTACCGCTTAAGGCAGCATTGCTAAAGCACGAAGGTATTGAACCTTAAGCTTCAAATCTTTGTTCAGGTTTTGGCACGATAGCATTCCAGCCAAGTTCAGTCTTTAACCGCTTGGCAAACTCTTCTGCAGATTTCATTTCACCATGGACTACATATGCTGCAGTTGGTTTTTGTGCGGACTTTAGCCAATTAATTAACTCATCCCCATCGGCATGAACTGAAAAAGCATTCGCCTTAGAAATCTGGGCACGAACAGGAATATCATCACCATGAATCCGAACTCGTTGCTCGCCATTTTCAAGTTGTTGTCCTCTAGTGCCATTTGCTTGATAACCAACCAATAACACTGTGTTCTTTGCATTAGGCAACATGTGAGCCAGATGATGAACAACTCGACCACCAGTTGCCATACCGCTTGCCGAAATGATGATGCACGGTTGGCGCACATCGTTTAAAGATTTTGAATCTTCAACGCTTCGTTTTTCAGACAAAGTACCTGGATCAAAAGGATCTCTACCCCTCCAGGCTTCAATCATGTCTGGTCTAATTTCAGAGCGTCCTGCATTAAGAGCATCACGATAAAAATCAAGGGCGGTTAAGGCCATCGGTGAGTCAACAAAAATCGGAACTTTCTTAATTTCCCCAGCTTCGACTAGTTCGCGAAGTTTTAGCAAAATAACTTCAGTTCGATCCACCGCAAAAGCTGGAATCAAAACTGAACCACCGCGATCAATAGTTTCGTTAATAATTTGGGCAAACTCATTTGTTGGTGTCTCGTGAATACGATCACCATAAGTAGATTCAGTCACCACAACATCAAAGTGGCCATCAGGAAACGGGTCTGGTGAAGTTAAAACTGGATGGGTTGGGCGACCCATATCACCAGTAAACAAAAATCTTTTTTCATCAAGTTCAACGGTTACAAATGATGAGCCCAGAATATGCCCTGAATGATGGAAATGAATTACGACATTTTCAAGTATCGGAATGTCAGTATCAAATTTTGAAACTTTAATTAATTTCAGTGCCTTTGAAACATCTGACTCATCGTAAAGTGCTCGAGGATTTGTATGCGAGCTATAACCTTTTTTCTGCGCATATTTCGCATCTTCCATTTGAATTCGCGCGCTATCAAGCAAAATTACTGAAACTAACTTGGCTGTGTATTCTGTGCAATAAACCGGACCATTGAAACCTTGTTTAACTAAAAGCGGCAAGTAACCGGTGTGATCAAGGTGGGCATGCGTTAGTACAACTGCATCAATGTTGCTTGGTTCGATTGGAAATGGTTCCCAGTTTTTTGCTTTTATTTCTGGTGTTCCTTGGAATAAACCAGCATCAATCAGAATTTTTGAATTTTCACCGGTAAGTAAAAATCTGCTTCCAGTTACCGTTTCAGTAGCACCCAGGAATTCGATTGAGACATTGACCATGCATCAACTCTAGATTGAATTCGATGAATGAATCTCACGCTTACTCAACGTTTACAATTAGTTTGAAACTAGGAGAAAAATGCCAACAACTCGCGGTTATGCAGCGATGAGCGCTAGCGCCCCACTGACCCCTTGGGAATTTGAAAGACGAGAAGTAGGCGAAAATGATATTTCAATTGCAATTGAATTTGCAGGTATCTGCCACTCGGACATTCATCAAGCACGTGAAGAATGGGGCAAGGCTAAATTTCCAATGGTTCCAGGTCATGAAATTGTTGGTCAGGTAACCGAAATTGGTAGCAAAGTTTCAAACTTTAAAGTTGGCGATTTAGCCGGTGTTGGTTGTTATGTTGATTCCTGCGGAAGTTGCGAATACTGCCTTGTTGGCGAAAGTCACTGGTGTTTAGAAAGTCCAATCTGGACTTATAACGGAACTGAATATGACGGCATCACCCCAACCCATGGTGGATACAGCCAAACAATAATTGTTAAAGCTAACTACGCGTTACACGTACCGGAAAATTTAGACCGTGCTGGTGTTGCTCCATTACTTTGTGCAGGCATCACAACTTATTCACCACTTCGCCATTGGCAGGCTGGTCCTGGCAAAAAAGTGGCAGTGATGGGTTTGGGTGGACTTGGACACATGGCTGTAAAGCTAGCTGTGGCCATGGGTGCTGAAGTAACTGTGCTTAGCCACAGTGAAAATAAACGTGCTGATGCACTTGAAATGGGCGCTGCACATTTTGTCGATACTTCCAACAAGAGTTCGTTGCGTGATTTAAAAAATAGTTTTGACTTAATAATTAACACGATTTCAGCTGATTTAGATCTAAGTGCTTACTTAGAAACACTGCGGATGCATGGATCCTTGGTCGTGGTCGGTATTCCAGAAAAACCTTATGAAATTTCACCAAATAACTTGCTGGGTCGCCAACGCAGCTTGGCTGGTTCATCAATTGGCAGCATCAAAGAAACTCAAGAGATGCTTGATTTCTGTAGTGCCCACAACATCACCAGTGATGTTGAAGTTATTAATGCCAATTACATCAATGAAGCGTACAAGCGAGTTGTTTCAAGCGATGTTAAATATCGATTTGTAATTGATGCAACTACTTTTTAAGGCGAGCGTGTCTAGCTAAAGCTGCTTCTTCAAGAGGTGAAATTCCACCAAGAGCAAGGCGCATTAGCTTCAACAAAGCTCGACCAGTTGGAATCGCAATCCACTTAGGCAACGGTTTAACACCAAGAATTTTTAAGTATTTTGGTTCAATTGTTACTGCAGCTGCATTAAACATAATTGCGTAAGCAATCCTTGCCGCAAATGACAAAGGCGGATGCTTAATAAATTCAACTACGTTAAAAGTTCTTTGATCGGCGCGAAGGACTGTATCAAATGAATGAGTTGCAGAAATTAATTCTGATTTTGATTTCGGAGCGTTTGCTAAACCAAGTGGTACAACTGCTTTGCTCCACTGCGCCACATAATTATCAGGTCCACCAGGAATTGGCTTAACACCATAAATTTCATTTGTCACAAGAAATGATTCTGTAAATGCAACATGCACCCAAAGTAATAAATCTGAATCTGATGCTGCGTATGCTTTCGTGGTTCCAGGTGTTTGTTCATAACTGCCAACAACCTTTTTATGCATCGCATTTACTCTGGCTGATTCTTTTTCAATCGCTTGAGTTGAGCCAAAGGTCAGAATTGTTAGCCATTTAGTTGTGCCGGCAAGACGGCCAAGTGGGTCTGCTTCATACCGGGAATGATCAGCGACACCGGCAAGGCTTCCTGGGTGTAGAGCCTGCATTAATAATGCGCGAATGCCACCGATCAATGTTGTTAAATCAGCGTGCACAACCCACGGAGCGTCAGTTGGTTTGAATAAGCCAAAATCATCACCAGATTCAATCTGCGGTAACCATTGTGGAACACCATCAGGTGAATTGGTAATTATTCGGCGAAAGCGTTTGCTAAATGCTTTTTGAAAACGATTTGGCAATTTTTCCCAACTAATACCTAATAAAAGTAGCTAAGCGCTACACCCATCAAAGCAAAGCCAAGTACATCAGAGCCAATTTCAAGTAACCAAACTTTGAAACCATTGCCTGCGAATAAACGATGGCTTAGTGCCGGTGCTGCCATCACCATAATTCCAACAGTTAGCCCTGTACCTAGACCAAGAGATGGACCAATTTCTCTTCCAGTTCGGGCCAGTAAATCAAAAATTAGAGCTAGACCGGTTGCACTTACTAAACCTGCAATAGCCGTGCTGGAAAAAACTACTTTCATATCTGCATCGGCACCTGGATCACCAGTTTTGCCAATTGCTTTCCACCAAACAGGGAAAAATGTTTTTGGTCCAAACCAAATAAAACCAACAATGAAATTAACTAGAAAAGCAACAAGCACACCAACAAAATTGATAGAACTGAAATCCATTTGAGCTCCTTATTGCTAATAGTCTATTTCTAAAGATCAGTGGGATTAAATGGATACGTACTTATTCGCTGCATTCATTATTTTTTTAATGAATGCGCTACCAGCGTTTGCCCCACCAACTTGGTCGATCTTGGTATTTTTTGCAATTCGCTATGAATTGGAACCTGCATTGCTAATACCAGTTGGTGTGATTGGTGCAAGTAGCGGTCGATGGGTACTGGCACTGTACTTTCGCAAACTTCGAGATCGGTTGCCCAAAGGTTGGGTAACAAACATGGAAAATGCTGGAACTCATTTTCGAAAATCAGCCAAGCATTCAACAGCGCTATTTCTGTTGTTTTTCCTATCACCACTTTCCTCAGCCCAACTTTTTGAAGCAGCTGGTGTGATGAAAAATCAGCCGTTGCGTCCACTTATCGGTGCATTTGCCGCGGGTCGAGTTTTGACTTATTCAATTTATGTAACTGGTGCGCATGCGATCAGTTCATCTAACTTGGGCGAACTAATTCGTGAAAAAATGACATCGCCCAGTGCAATCGCGATTCAGATCCTGATGGTTCTGGCGCTAGTGCTACTGGGCAATATCAAATGGAAGCCAGCCTTGAACGTTTAAGCGAATTGTTCGCCAGTGGCCTCTTCTTTTGCAGCTTTAAATTCTTGACCTGAGCGAAGTGGCTTCTCGCGAACCATCAACGCAAAGGCAATACCGAGCACAGTTATTGGAAGTGCTGATAAGAAAACATCGTGAAATGAATTCACAAATGCGTTCAAAATACTTGATTTCAATTCTGGAGTAAAAGTATTTAAAACTTCCGAATTGTTTTTCAGTGCTTCGAAAGCTTCTGGACTAGCACCGGCAAGGGCTGCTGGATTTGAAGCTTGAAGTTCAGCGACTTTTTCTGGGATGTAGGTTGCTAGGCGATTAGCGTAAATAGTTCCGAATAGGGCAACACCAACTGTTGACCCAATTGAGCGGAAGAATGCATTCGCACTTGTTGCAATACCCATGTCCTTGAAGTCGATGTCATTTTGAAGAGCAATGACAATTGGCTGCATAGAAAAGCCAAGTCCAACACCGATCATAAATTCATAGACAGCTAATTCGGCAAATGATGTTGTCTCGCTCAATCGCACCAGTAATGCCAACCCCATGGTCATGACGGTTAAGCCAATTACTGGGTAACGCTTATAGTGACCAGTCTTGGATATTTGTTTGCCAGAGAACATAGACATCGAAACGATACCGAGCATGAAAGGAATTAGTTTTAAACCAGCGGTTGTTGCTGAATCTTGCTTAACTAACTGTAAATAAAGTGGAATCATGATGATTGCACCAAACATGCCCGCACCAATCACAAAACCAATTAATGACGTTATAGAAAATGTGTGATTCTTAAATAAATCGAGCGGAAGAATTGGTTCAACAGCGCGACGTTCTTGGAATAAGAAAGCTATCGTTAACACAAGTGCTAAACCTAAAGTGCTTAGCGTTTTGGTTGCTGCCCACCCATCTTCTGGGCCATAAACAGATATGCCCATTAGAAGTGCGGTTACAGCGCCAACCATTAGTAATGCGCCTAGGTAGTCAATTTTGTGGGCCCGCTTTATGTTGTGAACATGCAATGAAGCAGAAGTTAGAACTAAGGCCAAAATTCCGATTGGCAAGTTGATATAGAAAATCCAACGCCATCCAGCGATACCAAAAATTTCTCCACTGTCAGAGAAGTATCCACCAAGTAGTGGACCAGCAACAGATGAAATACCAAAAACGCCACCGAAGTAACCCTGATACTTACCGCGTTCGCGAGGCGGAATGATGTCACCAATAATTACGAAAGTTAATGCCATTAGACCGCCGGCACCCAGACCTTGAATGGCACGGGTAGCGATTAGCTGCCCCATATTCTGAGATGCACCAGCAAGTAGCGAACCAATTAAAAATGTGACAATTGCGAATTGGAAAACAGGACGACGACCATATAGATCTGAAATTTTTCCATAAAGCGGAGTTGAGGCAGTTGAAGTAAGTAAGTAAGCAGTAATAACCCAGGTGTAATGGCTTAGTCCATCAAAATCTTCAACGATGCTCTTAAGTGCGGTTGAAACAATTGTTTGATCAAGCGCTGCAAGAAATAGGCCCATCATCAAGCCGCCTAGAACTGCAAGAATTTCTTTATGAGTTAATGGCTTTTCGCCAGACACTAAATGGGCAGTTTCAGACATGTGTTCCTGATTTCCTTTATTGAATGTTCAACTATTCTATGGGCTTTAGCTAATAACTCTTTAATTAGAGGCAGTATTCACCTTTAATTAAAAAATTTTTGTAATGCGCGAAAAATTATTTTCCAGAAAGACTGTATTTACTAACGCCAGTAACAGATAAGTACTTAGCTACTGCTGCGGTACGCGTATTGCCCTCAACTGAATTATCAACACCAATCGCCTCACATGCCCGACGAATTGCATCTTCAACGGCTTTTACTGAAGTTCCACGAATTTGAGCAATCTGAGCATTTGATTTGCCTTGTGACATTAAACGTAAAACTTCGATTTGTTTTTTTGTTAAATTGCCAAAAGGTCGATTTTTATCTTTGTCGTGTCGGTAGTCAGAAGAAACTTCACCACGAATAGTTGCATCGAGTGCGTCTTTGAGCAGGTTCAAATCTGAAAGGGCGCTCTTGCGCAAGTAGGCAACTCCTGTTGGTAACCCTTCAGGATCGACTTCGGCAAAACGTGAGTCTGGCATGTGGGTCAAAAACACAATCGAAGTTGCAGGCGCTGTATTTAAAAGAATTTGTGCTAAGTCAAAACCATTTGGACCAGGCCCTAAATCAATATCAAGAATTACTCCGTCGGGATCACTTAACTTAAACAAGCGTTTGGCATCAGCAACGTTACTTGCAGTTTGAACTGCATAGCCCCAAGACTCTAGAGCTGTTGCTAATAATTCACGCAGCAACGCATCGTCTTCGACGATAAGAACATAACGACTGTCCATTTACCCGAACTTTTCTAATCTAGACTTTGTTGGTTCTAGAATTACTTATGTAGATAAGGTAGCAATCTAAATACTTGGGTAAACCCGTTATTGAAACATTCGCTATTTGGAATAGGAAACATGGGGAAAAAGTCAGTTGGCACATTCGTTGCGCTTTCTCTTTTGTTACTGATATCTGCCTGCCAAAACGCAGATGGTCTTAGTTCGCCAACTGACGTTGCAGCACCTACTGTGCTTGAAAGCGTTTCGTCTGATCCAGCAAGCTTCACCGTAGTTACATCTGGGGACATCTTGCTGCACGAACGCCTATGGACTCAGGCGAAAGCTGATGGAACAAATGAACTTTGGAATTTTTTTCCGCAACTTGAAGGCATTTCCTCAATAACTAAAAATGCTGACTTAGCGCTTTGCCACTTAGAAACGCCGATTGCAAATAAAGGTGAGAATTATTCCGGTTACCCGGTTTTTAATTCACCGCCCGAAATTTTGACAGCTGTTAAAGAACTTGGCTTCGATATGTGCGATCAAGCATCCAACCACTCACTTGATAAAGGCTTTGACGGACTTGAGCGAACTCTAAACAAATTAGACGAAATAGGCATCCCGCACACCGGAACAGCTCGTACACCTGAAGAAGCGGCTACGCCACTAATTCTCGAACTTCCAATAAATGGAAAGATTTTTAAGATTGGCATTATTGCCTACACTTACGGCTTCAATGGATTTACCCGTGACGCTGACAAACTTTGGAGTGCTAATCAGATTGATCCTGAAGCAATGATTGCTGAGGCTAAATCTGCAAGAAATGCTGGCGCTCAATTTGTCATAGCAAAAATACATTGGGGCACCGAATACACGAATAAGCCAAATGAAGATCAAATCAAATTGGCAAATGAACTTGCGGAAAGTGGCGCAATTGATTTGATCGAAGGTGCGCATTCTCATTCTGTTCAACCAATAACAAAAATAAAAAATATGTGGGTTGCATATGGCCATGGAAATTTGATAGCAGCCCATCGTGAACCAACCACAATTAAATCTGAAGGCTTGTTGGTTCGATGGACTGTAAGTGAAGATTCTGATGGGAAATTAGTTATATCTAAAGTAGAACAAATTCCAACGTTAATCACAGATTCATTTCCGGTACGCGTAATAAATATTCAAAAAGCCTTGAATGAGAGTGATTTCACACTTGAGTCTCGAGAGCGATTAGAAACAGCCTTAACTCGTAGTGTTGAAACGGTTAACTCTTTAGGTTCACAAATTCCGGTTGCAAATTAGGCATGGATCAAGGCGTACGATTGAGTTAAGAAACTTAATCGGATGGCACGCAATGCAGGTTATAGATATAGACCGAATTTCTATATTTATTGAGAAATTACCTAAAAATCCTCGAGTCATAGCTTCCGGAAATTTTGGCACCCCATTTAAATTCTTAGCTGAGTTAGACAAACAACTTGGCGAATACCGCCTGAATATGCTTAATGCTCAACCTGGTATTCCAGATCGCATAGGTGTCACTTTAGAAAGTGCCTTTGTTGGTTCAGGTATGCGCAACAGTGAGCGTCTTGAATATTTTCCTGGGCGGTTGAGTTTAGTTCCACGGATGATCAAGACACATACTCGTCCAGACTTAGTTGTTATTCATACTTCAACGCCAAGAGCGGGACTTGTAAGTCTTGGAAATGAAGTAAATGTTTTACCTGCAGCCATTGAATCAGCCAGAAAACATAATGGGATAGTGGTTGCAGTTGCCAACCCTCACATGCCTTACACATTTGGCGATTCAGAGATTCCGCTTGAAGACATCGACTATTTAATTGAAGTTGATGAGCCTCTAAAAGCTAAACCCATTACAAAACCTTCTGAAGTTGCCTTAAGAATTGGAAATGAGATAGCCACACGAATTAGCGATGGTTCAACTCTTCAGCTTGGCATTGGCGCAATTCCCGATGCAGTATTAAGTGCATTGCCTGCACGCAAAGGTTTGCGGATTTGGACGGAGATGTTCAGTGACGGCGTGCTTAATCTGCGTAAGGCTGGCGCACTAGATGTTCGTTCGCACATCACAGCATCATTCGTGTTTGGGTCACAAGAACTTTATGACTGGATTAACTTAAATCCTCGAGTGCGCATGCGCAGAACTGAAGTGACTAATAGTTCTGGCAACATTGGCAAACAGCAACAAATGATGAGTATCAATGCTGCTTTACAAGTGGATTTATTTGATCAAGCAAATTCAAGTCGCATTAAAAACCGAATCTATTCGGGTT
This sequence comes from Actinomycetota bacterium, assembly GCA_041179585.1. Classification (GTDB taxonomy): domain Bacteria; phylum Actinomycetota; class Actinomycetes; order S36-B12; family UBA5976; genus UBA5976. Next base: position 148 of record JBEGTB010000098.1, on the reverse strand, counting down.
TTGGCGGCTCAACGGACTTCATCGTTGGCGCTTTGAATTCCAAAAAAGGTTTGGCATTTATGGCGCTACCTTCTTGGCATGAAAAATCAAATAGTTCAACAATCATTCCAAAACTAATTGAACCGGTCACAAGTTTTCAGCACAGTTA
>JBEGTB010000097.1:0-24631 GCA_041179585.1 Actinomycetota bacterium | reverse complement strand
TAAATGGCGCAGCCCTGGGTGGATTTGTTAAACCATTTGGTGGAACATTCCTAGTCTTTAGCGATTTCATGCGTGGCGCAGTTCGTCTTGCAGCTTTAATGAATCTGCCAGTTAAGTACGTCTGGACGCACGATTCAATTGGTCTTGGTGAAGATGGTCCAACACACCAACCAATTGAACATCTTTGGTCACTTCGCGCAATTCCGAACTTAGATGTCACGCGTCCAGCAGATGCAAATGAAACCGCTACCGTTTGGCAGATAGCCATGGGTCGTAAGAATCCGGTGGCCCTATGTTTATCTCGCCAAAATCTTCCGGTGCTTGATAACCCAGCAACTAGCGATGTAAGCAAAGTTGGCAAGGGTGCTTATGTGATTAAGGAAGCAAGTAAAGATCCTCAAGCAATCGTGCTTGCTACAGGTTCTGAAGTTGCGATCGCGCTTGATGCAGCTGCAAAACTTGAATCTGAAGGTATTGCTACCCGCGTTGTTTCAGTTCCATGTATTGAATGGTTCGAAGAACAAACAGATGCTTATAAAGCAGAAGTACTTCCAGAAAGTGTTACTAACCGCGTATCAATTGAAGCTGGGATTGCTCAGGGTTGGTGGAAGTATGTTGGCTCAAAGGGCAAGTGTGTAAGCATTGAACACTTCGGCGCTTCAGCTGGGGCTGGCAAGCTTTACCAAGAATTTGGAATCACATCAGATGCAGTCGTCAGTGCTGTGAAGGCTGGTATCTAATGCAGAACCAAAACTTAGCGGCGCTAAGCCAAGCAGGTGTTTCAGTTTGGTTAGATGACTTAGATCGCCACCGCATTGAATCTGGCAACCTAAAAGAACTGATCGACACCAAGTCTGTTGTTGGCGTGACAACTAACCCAAGTATTTTCGAAAAAGCCCTAACTTCTGGCGTGGCTGAATACCAACCGCAACTAAAAGCACTTGCGGGTAGTTCAGTTGACGCTGCAGTTAAAGAATTAACCGTCACTGATGTGAAGATTGCCTGCCAAATTTTTAGCAAGGTTTACCAAGATAGCAATGGCTTTGACGGACGCGTTTCACTTGAAGTTGACCCTCGTCTTGCCAATGACACCGCAGGAACTGTTGCGCAAGCAAAAGAACTTTGGGCAAAAGTTGATCAACCAAATTTGATGATCAAAATTCCGGCAACTGATGCTGGACTACCAGCGATTACAGAAGTTATCGCTAGTGGAATCAGTGTTAATGTGACTTTAATTTTCTCAGTTACCCGTTACAAGCAAGTAATTGCAGCCTGGCTTGATGGATTAGAAAAAGCCAAAGCTAACGGTCATAACTTAAGCAAGATTGATTCAGTTGCATCATTTTTCGTTTCCCGCGTAGACACACTTATCGATAGCAAACTTGATGCAATCGGAATACCTAAGGCTCTTGCCATGAAAGGTAAGGCAGCAGTTGCCAATGCTAAGCTTGCTTGGGAAGCACACGAAAATCTTTTAACAGATTCACGTTGGTTAGATCTTGCTGAAGCTGGCGCTCACCCACAACGACCACTTTGGGCCTCAACAGGTGTCAAAGACCCGGCTTACCCAGACACTTTGTATGTAATTGAACTAGTTGCTGATGGTTGTGTTAACACCATGCCTGAAAGCACACTAAACGCAGTTGCTGATCATGGTCAGGTTCGTGGAAACACCATCGAAGGCAACTACCCAGAGTCACACGGCGTTATTTCTGAATTAACTTCAATTGGAATCAATTTTGATGAAGTGTTTGCCACTCTTGAAAAAGAAGGTGTCGACAAATTCATCAAGGCATGGGAGCAATTGCTTACTGGCTTAGCTGACGCACTCAAGAGTGCTAAGTGAACAATCCCCTGCGCGATCCAGATGATCGACGATTACCAAGAGTTGCTGGACCCTGCGGTTTAGTTCTATTTGGGGTAACTGGCGATCTTGCTCGCAAAAAGATCATGCCTGCAATCTATGACTTGGCAAACCGAGGATTACTTCCACCTGGTTTTGCTCTTGTTGGCTTTGCTAGGCGTGATTGGGCTGATCAAGATTTTGCTCAAATAGTTCATGATTCTGTGCGTGAGCATGCCCGAACTGAATTTCGCGAGGATGTTTGGCAGCAACTGGCTTCAGGTATCAAATTTGTTGCTGGTGATCTAAATAGCGATGCATCATTTGATGAACTAAAACGTGTGGTTGACGAATTAGATGAAAAACGTGGCACAGGTGGCAACCATGCTTTCTACCTTTCAATTCCACCAGGTCTATTCCCCACTGTTCTTGAGCAATTAAAACGATCAGGACTTGCCGATTCAAAAGAAGAGGCATGGCGCCGAGTCGTAGTTGAAAAACCATTTGGCCATGATGCAACCAGCGCCCGAGAACTTAACAAAGTTGTTGGAACAGTTTTCCCAAGTGGCAGCGTATTTCGCATTGACCATTACTTGGGTAAAGAAACTGTGCAGAACATGTTGGCGATCAGATTTGCCAATGCAATGTTCGAACCAATCTGGAACGCCAATTACGTTGACCATGTTCAGATCACGATGGCTGAAGACATCGGAATTGCAGGCCGCGCTGGCTATTACGACGGCATTGGTGCTGCCAGAGATGTAATCCAAAACCATTTACTTCAGCTAGTTGCATTAGCTGCGATGGAAGAACCAACTTCATTCCAGGCAGATGCGGTTCGTATTGAAAAAGAGAAAGTTTTAAATGCAATCGTTATCCCTAAAGACATCGCCGCGCACACCGCCCGTGGCCAATACGCCCCGGGGTGGCAAGGTGGAGTTGAGGTTAAGGGTTACCTTGAAGAAGATGGAATTGATCCAAATTCAACTACTGAAACTTTCGCTGCCATCAGATTAGACATCGATAACCGCAGATGGGCAGGCGTTCCGTTTTACTTGCGAACCGGTAAGCGTCTTGGCAGACGTGTGACCGAGGTTGCCGTTGTGTTTAAACGTGCCCCGCACCTACCGTTTAGTGCTGCCAGCACACAAGAACTAAGCAATAATGCATTTGTTTTTCGCATCCAGCCAGATGAAGGCTTAACTGTTCGCTTTGGCTCAAAAGTTCCAGGAAGTTCAATGGAAGTTCGCGATGTGAACATGGACTTTGGTTATGGCGCTTCGTTTACCGAAGATAGCCCTGAAGCGTACGAGCGATTAATCCTGGATGTTCTACTTGGTGATCCACCACTTTTCCCACGCCATGAAGAAGTTGAATCACAGTGGAAAATCCTTGATCCGATTTTGGAATTCTGGGCAAAGAACGGCAAACCTGATCAATACGCATCAGGTGGCTGGGGACCTCAAAGTGCTTACGAAATGATGGCCCGTGATGGAAGAACTTGGCGACGCCCATGATCAAACTTGAAAACACGAATGCCAATGCGGTTGCAGCTGCAATAAATGATGAACGTGCTCGCATGGGCAGCCCAACTGTTGGCATGGTTTTAACTCTTCTTGTGTTAACCGATGAATTAAACCAAGCAGACGCTCTTGCTGCTGCTGGCCAGGCTGCTCGTGAGCATCCGATGCGCATAATTGGCTTAATCGAACGACCAAGCCGTAATCAGGCTCACCTTGATGCGCAGATCCAAGTTGGTGGCGATGATGGCCCTGGTGAATTAATCGCCTGTCGTTTGCATGGTGAACTTGCTAAACATGCTGGCTCAGTTGCTATCCCGCTTTTACTTCCGGATACGCCTGTTGTGGCTTGGTGGCCAGCAGAAGCACCGAATCACCCATCAAGTGATTCGATCGGTAAACATGCCACAAGGCGCATCACCGACACTGCCGAAGTTTCCAACTACATTGAAATGCTGGGCACCAGACTTGAGAACTACGAGCCAGGTGACACTGATTTAGCTTGGACAAGAACAACTCCATGGCGAAAACTTCTTGCTGCTGCATTTGATCAAACTGTTGGCAAACCATTAAGTGCTGAAGTGCATGTTCAATCAAGAAACCCAAGCGGTTTATTGCTAGCTGGTTGGCTTGCTCAAAGATTAGTTGTACCGACCAAAGTTGTGCATTCAAAAGGACCCGGCATTACAAATGTCACTATCAAGACCGATCTTGGCGAAGTGACATTAAGTCGACCTGACGGCCAAACTGCAACGCTGAAAGTTCCAGGTAGTACTGAATCAACTGTGGCACTAAGTCGCCGTTCCTTGGCTGAATTAATCGCCGAGGAACTTCGCCGTCTTGATCCAGATGAAATCTACCTTCAAGCGCTTAGCGGTATTCAAAAAGTGGATTTACCTAAGTAATCAAATGACTGATATCCAATTAATCAGCGCAGCCGATGCCAATGGCGTCATTGATCAAGTTATTGGCGACCTAACTGATTACATCAGCAATGCTGTAGGAAACAGCAAGGAAGTTCATATCTCACTAACAGGTGGCCGTGCAGGAACTGAAATTGCAAAACGGCTACTTACAAGCCCAGCAATCGATAGCCGTTTAGTTCACATCTGGTGGTCAGATGAAAGATATATGAACTCTGGCAATGCTGATCGAAATGATTCAGTTGTGCCAAGTGAATTGGTAACTAAAGCTCAGATCCATCCTTTTCCATCTACAGAAACAACAAGTGATTTAGTTGAGGCAGTTAGCAAAGCATCATCTGATCTTCACTTACACACCACCACCCGCTTTTGTGATCGCAATGTCATGATGGACATCTCACTTCTAAGCGTTGGTCCAGATGGTCACGTTGCTTCCCTGTTCCCAGGCCATGACGCGCTAACTAGCACCGCAGCCATTGCTGGCATTAGCGATAGCCCTAAGCCACCACCAGAGCGCTTAACTTGGACCCTTTCAACGCTTAATGCCAGTGAACAGATTTGGTTCATTGCAACTGGAAGTGAAAAAGCAGATGCAGTTAGCAAATTGATTGCTGGCGCGGATGTGAAAGATGTCCCTGCCTGTGGTGTTCACGGCAAAATAAAAACCGTTCTATATGCAGATAAGTCCGCCTTAGCTTAAGGCGGACTTATCTATGAAGATTTCTAAGTATTAATTACTTGCCACGAAGCTTTGCAATTGCTTCATCAAGAATTGCTTTGCCATCTTTTGCTTCGCGTCGTTCTTTAACGTAAGCAAGGTGAGTTTTGTAAGGTTCAGTCTTTAGCTGACGAGGCGGGTTGTCTTTGTCGCGACCTGCTGGCAGACCACACTTTGGACAATCCCATTCATCTGGAACTTCAGCATCATGAGCAAAGCTTGGCTTTGTTTCGTGTCCTTCTTCGCAGTAGTAAGGGATGTAAATACGTGGTGCTGAATCTCCGCGTTCAGCTTCGCCCATTGGACCTGCGCCAACACGACTGCCACGAATAGCACTGCCACTTGCCATTGTTATGCCACCTTAAGAGTTAGTCCAAGAGCAACAATCGCTGTTACCCAAATTAAAGCTAGTGCGATGGTGATGCGATCAAGGTTGCGTTCAGCAACTGAAGAGCCACCAAGTGAGCTGCTCATGCCACCACCGAATAGATCTGAAAGGCCGCCACCTTTACCTTTGTGAAGTAATACCAAGATGATTAACAAGACGCTAGTAATAGCCAGAACCACTTGCAGTGTGCCGATCATTAATTGATCCCTTTCGACTTGTGAAATTTTACCCGATAAACCCGTTGTTACTTACCGTGCATACGGTAGCGACAAACAGAGACAAATTCATCAGGATCAAGGGATGCGCCGCCAACTAGGCCACCATCGACGTCGGGCTGAGCCATGATTGCAGCCACGTTATCTGACTTCATTGAACCGCCATAAAGAATGCGAACTTTGTCACTGGCATTGCCATGTTGATCTTTGATTCGTGCACGAATAGCGCCACAAACTTCTTGCGCGTCTTCTGGTGTTGCAACTTCACCTGTACCAATTGCCCAAACTGGTTCGTAAGCAATTACTAGATTGCCAACTTGTTCACCGGAAAGTCCAGCAAGGGCGCCATCAACTTGAGCAAGTGTGTAGGACACGTGATTGCCGGCTTTGCGAATATCTAAACCTTCACCAACACAGATGATCGGAGTAATTTCATTTCGGATAGCAGCTTTTGCTTTTGCATTAACTACTGCATCTGTTTCACCGTGATACTGACGACGCTCTGAGTGACCAGCAAGCGCGTAAGTAACACCAAGCTTGGCAAGCATCGCACCACTGATTTCGCCGGTGTAAGCACCTTTTTCGTGCGCAGAAATGTCTTGGCTACCGTACACAAGTTGTAGTTTGTCGCCATCAACTAAAGTTTGAACGCTTCGAATGTCGGTAAATGGCGGAATGACTGCCACATCTAGATTATTGAAGTCTTCTTCATTAAGTGTGTAAGCAAGTTTTTGAACTAGGGCGATGGACTCAATGTGATTTAAGTTCATCTTCCAGTTACCAGCCATTAATGGCATACGTGACATTTAGTTATCCTCCAAAACGGCCAAACCTGGCAATGTCTTTCCTTCTAAGTATTCAAGGCTGGCGCCACCACCGGTTGAGATATGAGTGAAACCAGATTCTGGAATACCAAGTAAGCGAACTGCAGCAGCACTGTCGCCACCGCCAACAACTGTTGTTCCAGCAACTTTAGTTATTGCTGTTGCAACAGACTTAGTGCCGTTGGCAAATGCTTGCATTTCAAATACACCCATTGGTCCATTCCAAACAACTGTCTTGGCATCACTTAGAGCGCTGCCAAATTTCTCAATCGTCTTTGGACCAATGTCTAGACCCATCCAGCCATCTGGAATCTGATCAGCATCAACAATCTTTGTCGCTGCATCTGCTGCAAACTTATCTGCCACCACAACATCAACTGGAATGACAATTTCCACGCCATTGCTACTTGCTCTGGCGATTAAATCTTTAACTGTGTCGATCTGGTCTTCTTCAAGTAAAGAAGATCCAACGCTGTGACCATTTGCAGCAAGAAACGTAAAACACATTCCCCCGCCAACAATCAGGCGGTCCACAGACTTAATTAGGTTTTCGATTACACCTAATTTGTCACTTACTTTTGAGCCGCCAAGCACAACAACGTAAGGACGATCTGGATTACCTAAAACTTTGGCAAAAACTTTTGCTTCGGCCTCAACTAAGTAGCCGGCAGCATGTGGCAGGACTTTTGCTAAATCTGTAACTGATGCCTGTTCGCGGTGAACTACACCAAAACCATCGCTTACATAAATGTCAGCAAGGCTTGCCCATTCCTTGGCAAGTGCAGCGCGCTGGCTGGCATCTTTACTTGTTTCGCGCGCATCAAAGCGAACATTTTCCAGCATGATTACATCGCCAGCATTGGCATTTGTGACAGCGTTAACAGCTTCTGGCCCGCTAACGACTGGAACTAGTTTCACATCCTTGCCAAGAAGTTCACCAAGACGTGTTGCAGCTGGAGCAAGTGAGTACTTATCTTCTGGCGCGCCTTTTGGACGGCCTAAGTGTGCAAGAACTATAACTTTGGCACCGCGATCAGCTAAAGATTTGATTGTTGGCACACTTGCACGAATGCGACCATCATCTGTGATGGTTTTGCCATCTAGGGGCACGTTTAGGTCAGAGCGCACAATGACGCTCTGACCAGCAACGTTTAGTTCATCGATTCCACGAATTGTCATTAGGTGACTTAAGTCTTAGTTAATTCGCGAAATTTAAAGCTTGCTACCGACGTACTTAGTTAGATCAACTAAGCGGTTTGAGTAACCCCATTCGTTGTCATACCAGCCAACAACCTTTACGGTGTTGCCAATTACGTTTGTTAGACCAGCATCGAAAATACATGATGATGGATCGGTAACGATGTCTGAAGAAACGATTGGATCTTCGGTGTAGCTAAGGATTCCCTTTAGTGGACCTTCTGCTGCTGCCTTAACAACTGCGTTAATTTCTTCTTTAGTTGCAGCCTTGTTAAGTACTGCAGTTAAGTCAGTTGCACTGCCAGTTGGAACTGGAACACGCATTGCATAACCATCAAGCTTGCCCTTAAGTTCTGGAAGAACCAGACCGATTGCTTTTGCGGCGCCAGTTGTTGTTGGGATCATGTTTGTTGCGGCAGCGCGAGCACGACGTAAATCCTTGTGTGGGAAGTCAAGGATTACCTGGTCGTTTGTGTAAGCGTGGATTGTGGTCATTAATCCGTGGTCAATGCCAAATGCATCGTGAATTGCCTTAGCCATTGGAGCCAAACAGTTAGTTGTACAAGAAGCATTTGAGATTACGTGGTGGTTAGCGGCGTCATACTTTTCGTGGTTAACGCCCATCACGATGGTTACATCTTCATTTGATGCTGGCGCAGAAATAATTACTTTCTTAGCTCCAGCTGCGCGGTGAGCAGCAGCCTTAGTGGCATCAGTGAAGTGACCTGTTGATTCGATCACAATGTCAGCGCCAAGTTTGCCCCAAGGAAGTGCACTTGGATCACGTTCAGCTAAAGCTGCAATTTTCTTTCCGCCAACGATGATTGCATCATCGGTGTATGAAACTTCTTTACCTAGGCGGCCCAGAATTGAGTCGTACTTAAGTAAGTGGGCCAAAGTCTTATTGTCGGTCAGGTCATTGACGCCAACTACTTCAATATCTGCACCTGATGCTTGGATTGCACGGAAGAAGTTACGGCCGATTCGACCAAAACCATTAATACCAACACGGACGCTCATGGCGATCCTCCTTGATTGTTTTTTAGGAAATCATTAAAAAACGAATCACTACGCTGTGAAACGGGCTATTACCCTTCAAGCATATCAGGGGTCAATCCAGCCTCAGTGTTAGGTATACCAAGATCGCTGGCTCGCTTATCTGCCATTGCTAATAAACGACGAATTCGACCAGCAATGGCATCTTTAGTCATCGGTGGATCTGCAAGGGCGCCTAATTCTTCAAGACTTGCCTGCTGGTGATTAACCCGAAGTTGACCTGCTTCAAGTAAGTGCTGAGGAATTTCTGGACCCAAGATTTCAATTGCTCGAGCTGCCCTTGCGCCAGCTGCCACAGCAGCTCTTGCTGAACGGCGCAGATTCGCATCATCAAAATTTGCAAGTCTGTTGGCAGTTGCCCGAACTTCACGGCGAAGGCGACGTTCTTCCCAAGCAAGCACTGATTCGTGTGCGCCAATGCGAGTTAACATCGCGCTAATCGCATCGCCATCACGAATTACCACGCGGTCAACACCGCGAACTTCGCGAGGCTTTGCAGTGATTCCTAAACGACGAGCACTACCAGTTAGGGCCATCGCGCTTTCATGACCAGGGCAAGTAATTTCAAGAGAAGAGCTGCGGCCAGGTTCGGTTAATGAACCATGTGCCATAAACGCACCACGCCAAGCTGCTTCTTGATCGCAAACCGGACCAGAAACGATGTGTGGTGGTAAGCCGGCAATTGGTCTGCCGCTTGGATCAACTAAACCAACTTGCTTTGCTAGATGTTCGCCATCTGTTGTGACGCGAACTACGTAGCGGCTTCCCTTGCGGATGCCTGCACCAGTTACAACTGAAACTTCGCTATCAGCATTGAAAATTTCTTTGAGGTCTTTACGAAGACGGCGTGCCACCTGCCCGGTATCAAGTTCAGCTTCAACAACAATTTTTCCGCTGACGATATGAAGGCCACCTGCAAAACGCAACAGCGCTGATACTTCAGCCTTACGGCAACAAGCTTTGGTTACCTTCAGACGGCTGAGTTCGTCCTTTACGGCCGAGGTCATTGCCATGTACTCATTCCTTGCAAGTTATAAAACTTTCTCAAGTGTGTAGGCTAGCCGACCCGGATCGTGCTGCTCCATCGGGGTTTGCGTATTTCCAACTTCTGCAAGTTCCACACGGGCGCCAAGCTTGGCTGCCACGGTCAACAACTTCTTCTCATTTGCCACATGTCTTGGATCGGCAACAACGGTATCGAGAGCAAAATTAGGCACTCGCTTGGCCAGCACCTCAAGGTAACTCTCTGGTGAAAAATTACTGGTTTCCCCTGTCTGTGGTTTTAAGTTCAAAATTAAAACCCGCTTGGCCTTTGTTTCAACCAGTGCCTTTTTCATCTCCGGAACCTCAAAATGGTTAAGCACACTTGTGTACCAAGAACCTGGGCCCAAAATAACTGTGTTCGCTTTTAAGACTGCATCAACGGCTTCTTCACACGCCACCGGATTTGCTGGATTGATTGCTATTGAAACAATTTTGTCTTTAACTGTTGCAACTTTTACTTGGCCAATTACTTTTCGCTTTGCTCCAGTTTTTGATTTAACTTCAGCTTCAATGCGCAGTGGTTCAAGTGCAAGTGGAAGCACGCGACCCTTAGCGCCAAGTAATTTGCCTACCCAATCAAGTCCTTGAACTATGTCCCCTGTTTCTTCCCACAACGCAGTGATCATCAGATTGCCGAGTGAATGACCATCTAGCTCACCGTTGGATTTAAATCTGTGTTGCAGGACATTTGCCCAAGTTGAACCCCAGTTATCTTCACCGCAAAGCGCGGCAAGAGCCATGCGTAGATCACCTGGTGGCACAATCCCAAATTCTTTGCGAAGGCGACCACTTGATCCACCATCATCACTAACGCCAACAACGGCAGTGATGTTGCATTTGATGTGAGTTAACGCCCGAAGTGTTGAAGCCAATCCATGGCCACCACCTAAAGCAACAACACTTTTTGTTAATCCAAAACGCACGACTTGAAATTACTCCCGGCCTAAATCGCGATGCACCACGCGAACTTCAACACCGTTTTTAACTAACCTGGCACCCAAGTTTTCTGCCATAGAAACACTGCGGTGCTTCCCACCGGTACAACCAATTGCGATGGTCACAAAGCGCTTACCTTCACGTAAGTAACCATCTTCAACAAGTGAAACTAGATTTGTATAGCTTTCCAAGAACTCTTGGGCTTCAGGTTGACCTATTACATAATCATTAACCGCTGAATCAAGGCCAGTTAAATCTTTAAGTTTTGGATCCCAATAAGGGTTGGGTAAAAAGCGCATGTCAGCAACTAGGTCAGCATCAACTGGAATTCCATACTTGAATCCAAATGACATGACTGTTGCTCGAAGAGCGACATGGTCATCATCACCAAATGCGGCTTCAATGGCCCTTCGCAGTTCGTGCACATTTAAATTAGTGGTGTCGATAACTAAATCAGATTCGGCTCGCAAATCACCTAAAAGAGTTCGCTCACGCTGAACTGCTGACAAAATGTTATCTTCGCGTTGAAGTGGGTGTGGGCGACGTGAAGATTCATAGCGACGAACGAGCGCTTCATCACTTGCCTCTAAGAAAAGCACCCGAAGGTCATGCCCAGCTTTTTTAATCGAAAGTAAAGACTCTTGTAATTCAGAAAATAGATTTCCACCACGAACATCTGCAACAACTGCAACTTTGGTGGAACCAGCGCGAGCCGGAACATAATCAACAACTTCGCCCATTAGTTTTGGTGGCAAGTTATCAACGACAAACCAACCAAGATCTTCAAGTGCGCGGGTTGCTGTTGACCGGCCAGCACCTGACATCCCAGTTACCAGGATTACATCTATTGGTTCACTCATCAGTCAATTATCTCGCCTGTTGTGACGTTTAGTCCTGCCGGAGTAGAACCAGTTTCTGCCAATTTTGCAATGATTTCTTCAGCTTGTTTTTGACCGATGCCATTTACCTGCATTAATTCATCCATGGATGCAGCCCGAATCTTTTTAAGTGAACCAAATTGCGTGAGTAATGCTTTCTTCTTAACTGGTCCAAGCCCGACAATGTCATCGAGCACACTTTCCACCATCGATTTTGAGCGTCGCTGACCGTGATGAGTATTTGCAAAGCGGTGCGCTTCATCGCGGATTCGTTGAAGCAAGAACAGTGCTTCACTATTTCTTGGCAGAACAATTGGCACGTTATTTCCTGGAAGGAAAATTTCTTCCATCTTTTTTGCTAGACCAATTACATACATATTTGATACGCCAGCTTCGCTAAGCGCCCTGGCTGCTGAATTAACCTGTGGAATACCACCGTCAATAACCAGCAAGTTTGGTCGATATGGACCGCTTTGCTCCTTGTGGGCAGCAAAGCGGCGGGCAACCACTTGAAAAATAGATCTAGTGTCATCGCGAGGATTTTCAATAATGAAATGTCGATAATCCTTTTTGGCTGGCAAGCCATCCTCAAATACCACTAAGGAAGCCACGACATTAGTTCCTTGAATGTGAGCCACGTCAATACATTCAATTCGAAGCGGTGCCTTTGCTAAACCGAGTGCTTCTTGTAATTCATTTAGGGCATGGGTTCTAGCTATTAGATCTGTTGAGCGACGTGACTTATGGGAAACAAGTGCCTGGGATGCATTCACCAGAACTGATTCCATCAAAGTTTTCTTATCCCCTCGTGCTGGAACTCTGATGTCAAGTTTTGTTTGGCGAACTTCAGTTAGTAACTGTTGCAAACTCTCAAGTGAATCTGGAAGTTCATTAGTCAAAATTTCAGGTGGAATGTCAGCTTTGTCTGCGGTGGCGTAGATGTGCATTAGGGCGTCAGTTAACAAAGTGTTGGTGGTTGATTCAACAGAATTTTCCATGATGAACCCGCGTTGTCCAACAATTCGACCCCCGCGCACATTAAAGATCTGAACTGCGGCTTGCAATTCATCGTGGCTGACTGCCACTAAATCAGAATCAGTGTTGTCAGTGAAAACTACCGCGCTTTTTTCTTTCACTTTTTCAAGTGCAATTAAGTCATCTCGAAGAACTGATGCTTTTTCATAATCTTGAACATCGGAAGCTGATTTCATTCGGATTTCGATGTCTTTAATCACGGCGGAATGATTGCCATTCATAAATGACATGAAATCATTTACTAATTTGCGATGTTCAGTTTCATTTATCCGACCAACACACGGCGCGCTGCAGCGTTCGATATGGGCTAACAGACATGGACGGCCAGATGACTTGGCATTCTTATAAACACCTGCAGTGCAACTGCGGATCGGAAATACTCGAAGTAAGTGATCGAGTGTGTCGCGCAAACTTCCAGTTTGCACAAACGGTCCGTAATACTTAATTCCTTTGCGCTTATCCCCTCTGTGAACAAATGCTCGTGGGAATTCTTCACCGACTGAAACAGCTAAGTATGGGTAAGTTTTGTCATCTCTGAAGCGAACATTGAAGCTTGGATTGAATTCTTTGATCCAGGCGTATTCAAGTTGAAGCGCATCGATTTCGGTTCCAACTACAACCCAATCGACTCGGACTGCGGTTTCCACCATCATCTTGGTTCGATGCGCTAATTCACCAGTGAAATATGAACTAAGACGATTCTTTAAATTCTTGGCTTTACCAACATAGATAACTTTGTCAGTGTCGTCGCGAAATCGATAGACGCCAGGGTTAGTTGGGATGTCTTTTGGTTTATCCGCGCTTTTCATGATTACTTACTCTTAGCTGCAGCTTTAGCTTTCACTGGTGCTGGTTTGAGCATTGGTGCAAGAAATTTACCTGTGTGGCTTGCGGCAACCTTTGCAATTTCTTCAGGTGTGCCGGTTGCAAGAACAGATCCGCCACCCGATCCACCTTCAGGACCCATGTCGATAATCCAGTCAGCAGTCTTAATCACATCTAGATTGTGCTCGATCACAATCACAGTGTTGCTCTTATCAACTAGTGACTGCAGAACTATCAGAAGTTTGCGAACATCTTCAAAGTGCAGACCAGTTGTTGGTTCATCTAGAACATAAACAGTTTTGCCAGTTGAGCGTTTCTGCAATTCCGTTGAGAGCTTTACACGCTGAGCTTCACCACCAGAAAGTGTCGTTGCTGGCTGACCTAAGCGCACGTATCCTAAGCCAACATCAACCAGAGTTTGCAGGTGACGAGCAATCGCTTGAATCGGAGCAAAGAATTCCAAAGCTTCTTCAATTGGCATGTTTAGTACATCTGAAATTGTTTTGCCTTTGTAGTGAACTTCTAAAGTTTCGCGGTTGTAGCGGGCGCCATGACAAACTTCGCAAGGAACATAAACATCTGGCAAGAAGTTCATTTCAATGGTGATCGTGCCATCACCAGAACAGTTCTCACATCGTCCGCCTTTAACGTTGAACGAGAATCTTCCTTGCTGGTAACCGCGGATCTTTGCTTCTGGTGTTTCAGCGAATAACTTGCGAACATGATCAAATACCCCGGTATAGGTGGCTGGATTTGATCTAGGTGTACGGCCAATTGGGCTTTGATCAACGTGCACGACTTTGTCTAGTTGATCAACACCAATCACCTTCTTGTGGCGACCAGGGACTGTGCGGGCGCGATTTAAATCACGGGCAAGCACGTTATACAAAATGTCATTAACCAAAGTTGATTTACCAGAACCAGAAACACCAGTTACCGCAACAAAGTTTCCAAGTGGGAAATCAACTGAAACATTTTTTAAGTTGTGCTCTGATGCACCTTGGACTGTTAGCTTGCGTTTTGGATCTTGTGGCCTTCGCTTTGCTGGAACCTCTATAGATTTCTTGCCGGATAAATATTGACCGGTAATAGAAGTTGGTGACTTCAGTAATTCATCATAAGAACCACTCACCACAACATGGCCACCATGTTCACCAGCGCCAGGACCAATGTCGACAACCCAGTCGGCTGTCTTGATTGTGTCTTCATCGTGTTCCACCACAATCAGGGTGTTCCCAAGATCGCGAAGACGTATCAAAGTTTCAATTAAGCGATGATTATCTCGTTGGTGTAAACCGATACTTGGTTCATCAAGCACATAAAGAACACCAGTTAATCCAGAACCAATCTGAGTTGCCAAGCGAATACGTTGTGCCTCGCCACCAGCTAGTGAGCCAGCGCTTCGATCAAGTGATAAATAATCCAAACCAACATCGATTAGGAAGGCCAAGCGTTCATTAACTTCTTTAAGAACTCGATCAGCAATAGCTTTTTCACGAGCTGAAAGCTTTAAGCCTTTAAGAAATGTTGCGCACTCACCTATTGGAAGTTCGGCAACTTGAGCAATGTTTTTGCCATTTAAAGTTACTGCCAAAATAAGGGGCTTGAGTCTTGCCCCCTTACACGCCGGACATGGCACTTCACGCATGAAGCCTTCAAGTTTTTCACGTGAACTATCGCTTTCAGTTTCATCAAGTTTGCGCTCAAGGTATGTGACTACACCTTCAAATCCACTTGAGTAAGAACGCTGGCGACCATAACGGTTTTTGTATTTAACGTGAACTTCATGGTCGTGACCATAAAGAAGCGCATCTTTAGCTTTAGTTGGAAGTTTTTCCCATGGAACGTTTGTCTTGAAACCAAGTTCTTTAGAGAGTCCAACAATTAATCGATAGAAGTAATCAAAAATGTGACCTGATGCCCATGGTGCAATCGCACCTTCTTCAAGGGAAAGCGTTGGGTCTGGAATAACAAGTTCAGGATCAACTTCTTTCATGATGCCAAGGCCAGTACATTCACCGCACGCACCGAATGGCGAATTGAAAGAGAAAGATCTTGGTTCTAATTCTTCGAATTGATTGCCGTCGTTTAAACACACTAAGTGTTCGCTAAAGATGCGCTCGCGATCAGGACTGCCTTCAGGTTGATCAACGAAATCAAGAATTACAAGTCCCCCGCCAAGGCGAAGCGCAGTTTCGATTGAATCTGTGATTCGACGGGTTGCATCAGCTTTCACTGACAAACGGTCAATCACAACTTCAATGGTGTGCTTTTCTTGTTTCTTTAGTTTTGGAACTTCTTCAAGTCCATAAACCACGCCATCTACTCGGGCCCGTGCAAATCCTTGGGATTGCAAGCTGCGGAATAAATCTACATACTCGCCTTTGCGTTCTCGAATTATCGGCGCAAGTACTTGGAACTTAGTTCCCTCTTTGATTTCAAGAATTCGATCGACAATTTGCTGAGGTGACTGACGAAAAATCGGTTCACCACAATCTGGACAATGCGGCTTGCCTGCTCGAGCGAATAACAAACGAAGGTAGTCATAAACTTCTGTGATCGTGCCAACAGTTGAACGTGGGTTACGGTTAGTTGATTTTTGATCAATCGAAACTGCTGGTGATAAACCTTCGATGAAATCAACATCTGGCTTATCCATCTGCCCTAAGAACTGACGGGCATAAGCCGACAGCGATTCAACATAACGTCTTTGACCTTCAGCAAAGATGGTGTCGAACGCAAGAGATGACTTACCTGAACCAGAAAGACCAGTAAAGACAATCAGTGAGTTGCGTGGCAGATCGAGATTGACGTTCTTTAAATTGTGTTCTCGCGCACCGCGGACACTTAACCGTTCAATCACGGATCAATCCTAGTTGTCGCTATTCTTTTGGCGGATTAGCGTCGTTTAGTCGACCAGCATGTGCAATAGCGGATGGATCTTTTCGAGATTTCATCAAGCTAGCCACAGTTGCAATCACCAAAATAGCGGCAATCACAATCAAGCTGAAGTTCGTTGAGATCTTTGGAATCGCATCGTATGACTCATGTAAGTAAACCAGGATCAACTTGGCACCAATAAACATCAAAATGAATGAGAGGCCAAGTGATAGATAGATCAACTTATCTAGCAATCCCTTGAGCAAGAAGTAAAGAGCACGTAATCCCAGTAGTGCAAAAGCATTTGCCGAGAACACTAGGAATGGTTCGCTAGTAACCCCAAATGTTGCTGGGATTGAATCAAGAGCGAAAAGCAAATCAGTGCTGGCGATTGCAATGATTACAAGCAGCATTGGAGTTGCATACTTTTTGCCATCGCGCTTAACAAATAGCTTTTCTTCAACAAAATCATCCGTGACCGGAATAATCTTTCGAACAGTCTTAACCATCTTGTTTTCATCCATGTCAGGATCTTCATCCCAGTGTTGGAATAGTTTTACACCTGTCCAAATCAAGATCGCACCGAAAATAACAAAAGTAAATGTGAAAGCATGAAGCGCAGCTGCGCCGATGGCAATAAAGATGCCGCGCATAACAAGTGCTAACAACACACCAATCATCAAAATGCGTTGATGGAATCTACTTGGGACAGCAAACTGCGTAAGAATAATTACAAATACAAATAAGTTGTCTACCGAAAGTGATTTTTCAACTAGGTACGCCGCAAAATACTCAGTTCCGTATTGGCCCCCGTATTGCCTGCCGACCCAGATACCAAAAGCTACTGCAATCGCGATGTAAAAGATCGACCAAAGTGCAGCCTCTTTAAACATCACATCATGAGGTTTACGACTGACTGTTAACAAGTCGACCAAGATCAAAATGGCAATCCCGGCTGAAAGTGCTAGCCAAATGTTGAGTGTTACTTCCATAACTAGATTTAGTTATCCTTCTCGATTGTGTTTTCTAGGTGTTCAATGGCTTCACCAGCATGCTCTACTGATTCTTCGATCGCATGGGCGGCATCGGAAGTTCTGGCAAGCTGTGGGTTTCGCTTAACTGCACGCAAACTTAAAAGAACTGTTGCAGTTAAAGTTACCGCGATCACGGCAAGACTTTGAGAAATGGCAATCTCTGGGACATGCAAACTTGTGGTTTCATGCAGCGCTTCAAGGAATAGCTTCACCGCAATAAAGCCAAGAATTATTGCTAATCCCTTTGGCAAGTAAATAATGCGAGCAAGTAAACCATCCAACAAGAAGAACAACTGGCGCAGACCCATAAGCGCAAAAGCATTTGCCGTGAAAACCAAATATGGCTCTTTAGTTAATCCCAGAATTGCCGGAATTGAATCAAGGGCAAAGAGTAAATCTGTGGTGCCAACAGCCAAAATAACTAAAAACATCGGAGTGATGAATTTTTTGTTTTCTCGCTTAACAATTAATTTTGAACCCTCGTAGGTTTTAACTGTTGGCAGAACACGTTCGGCGAAACGAATTAAGGCATTTCCATCTGGATCAGGTTCTTCATCGTGGGATTTCCAAACATGAATTGCTGTCCAGAAAAGGAATGCTGCGAATAAGTAAAAAGTTGCAGCAAACCGATGAATGGCCGCCGCACCAAGCACAATCAAAATTCCACGAAGAACTAGCGCGATAATCACACCAATTAAGAGCACGCGATGTTTTTGCTCGGCTGGCACTGAGAATGAAGCCATCAAAACAATGAATACAAATAAGTTGTCAACGGACAAGCTGTATTCAGTCACCCAACCAGCCAGAAACTCTTGACCGTATTGCTGGCCAAAGTAAGTCCAAATAAATACTGCAAAAGTCAAAGCTGCGACAACATAAAAAATAACCCAACGCAGAGCTTCCTTTGAAGTGAAAGCGTGTGGCTTTGAATCAACAACTTTAAGATCAACCACAAATGCGGCTAATAATGCGATTAATGTGACAATCCAAATTGTGGAACTAACATTCATCGAATTACTTCATCCCTGCGTCAATCATCATTCTTAGTTCACGTTTTAAGTCAGCGACTTCATCTCTTAATCTGGCCGCTAATTCAAATTGTAATTCACTGGCTGCAGTGTGCATCTGGGTGGATAGCTGTTCGATTAAATCGGCTAAATCACGTGCTGGAATACTCTTAAAGGCTTCCTTAGTAATTGCAGCATCTTTGAGTTTTTTTCCAGCAATCGTTAAGAACTCTTCATTATCTGAATCTTCTCTAACGATTAGATCTGTAATGTCAGCGATCTTCTTTCGAAGTGGCGCTGGGTCAATTCCATGTTCAAGGTTGTAAGCAATCTGTTTTGCCCTGCGACGATTTGTTTCTTCAATTGCAAAAGTCATCGAATCAGTCATCTTGTCGGCATACATGTGCACCTGACCAGATACGTTACGAGCCGCACGGCCAATTGTCTGAATCAAACTGCGCTGACTGCGAAGGAAACCTTCTTTATCTGCATCCAATATTGAAACAAGTGAAACTTCAGGTAAGTCCAAACCTTCGCGAAGTAAATTGATGCCAACCAATACGTCGTATTCGCCCAGGCGAAGTTCACGTAGTAATTCAACGCGGCGCAAGGTATCAACTTCAGAGTGCAGGTATCGAACCCTGATCCCCTGTTCAAGGAAGTAGTCCGTTAAATCTTCGGCCATTTTTTTGGTCAGTGTCGTGACAAGTACGCGTTCGTCTTTTTCGGCGCGAATTTTAATCTCATGCATTAAGTCATCAATCTGACCCTTAGTTGGCTTAATTACAATTTCTGGATCCACTAGACCAGTCGGGCGAATTACTTGCTCGACCACATCGTTCTTAACTTTCTCAAGTTCATATGGTCCAGGTGTTGCTGAGAGGTAAACAGTTTGAGTGATTCGCTCTAAGAATTCATCGAACTTTAGCGGCCGGTTATCCAAGGCACTTGGAAGTCGGAAACCATGTTCAACCAAAGTTTTCTTGCGTGATGCATCCCCGTTATACATCGCACCAATCTGTGAGACAGTTACGTGGCTTTCATCGATTACCAGCAAGAAATCTTCTGGAAAGTAATCAAGTAAACAGTTAGGCGCAGAACCTGCTTCGCGCCCATCGATGTGGCGCGAATAGTTTTCAATGCCACTGCAAAAACCAAGGTTTTGCATCATTTCAATGTCATAGGAAGTTCGCATCTTTAAGCGCTGTGCTTCAAGTAGTTTTCCTTCACGTTCAAGTTCTGGAAGTCGCACAGCTAATTCATTTTCAATTGAAGCAATCGCTTGGCTCATTCGCTGCGGACCTGCGGTGTAGTGCGAAGCAGGGAAAACATAAATTTCTTTATCTTCAGTCAAGATTTCGCCAGTCACCGGATGAAGTGACATTAAGCGATCGATTTCATCGCCAAACATTTCAATGCGAATCGGGTGTTCTTCATAAACTGGGTAAACCTCGACGGTGTCGCCACGAACTCGGAATGTTCCGCGAGTAAAGGCGATGTCATTTCGGTTGTACTGAATGTCAACAAGTTTTCGAAGCAAAGTATCGCGGTCAATACTTTCGCCAACTCGCAGTCTGACCATTCGATCCACATACTCTTGCGGTGTACCCAAACCGTAAATACAAGAAACAGATGCCACCACAACAACATCTCGTCTAGTTAACAAGCTGTTTGTTGCGCTATGTCGCAGTCGTTCAACTTCTTCGTTTATCGATGAATCTTTTTCAATGAAAGTGTCAGATTGTGGAATGTAGGCTTCAGGTTGGTAATAGTCGTAATAAGAAACGAAATACTCAACTGCGTTATTTGGCAGCAGTTCACGGAATTCATTGGCAAGCTGTGCTGCCAGAGTTTTATTTGGCGCTAAAACCAAAGTTGGGCGTTGCAATTTTTCAATTAACCACGCTGTGGTCGCACTCTTACCAGTACCTGTTGCACCAAGTAATACGACATCTTTGTCACCGCGATTTATTCGCTTTGCTAATTCTTCGATCGCAGCTGGCTGGTCACCACTTGGCTTGAATTCACTGATGACTTCAAAAGGCGCAACAGTGCGCTGAAGATCAGTTACCGGACGGGCCATAAAGACAAGGTTACGAGGTTAACTTCGCCCAGATGTCATCCACCTGTTTTGCTAATTGCGAAAGTGAGCCATTGTTATAGATCGTGTGATCAACTAACTGCTCGCGAAGTTCATCAGTTGTCTGATTGTCCACTCGGGCATCAAAATCGGTATCCATTACCCCACGTGCGATTGCTCGTTCTTTGCGAAGTCCAAGATCAGCAATTACTGCAATCGACTTATCAAATTTGCCGAAAAGGTTCTTTTCAATCAACAGCGGAACTTCATAAATAACCACAGAATCTTTTGGCAATGCTGCAATTCGATCAGCAAGTTCTGCCTGAACTGCAGGATGAGTGATCTGCTCTAAAGTCTTTAGCTCTTGCGGGTTATTAAAAACGATCCGGGCTAATTTGCTTCGGTCAATAGCACCTTGTGGGTTGACTATCTCTGGACCAAAATGTGCAAGAACCGCTGCATGCGCCCGGCCACCCGCATCAACAACTTCTTTGGCTAGGTCATCAGCTTTTATAACTACCGCGCCATGCTCACTAAATAATTGCGCGACTGTTGATTTGCCCGAAGCAATCCCACCAGTTAACGCAACTAACACTCTTCAAGGTTACTTGCTCTTCCCTTATCGTGATTTGCCCAGACAAATTAAAAGAACCGCAAGGATTCCCCTGCGGTTCTTTTAGATGAGTTCTAAAGAACTTTTTAGTTATCAGCTAACTTGTCGCGAAGTGCGGCTAGTGCGCTGTCATCAGCAAGTGTGCCTTCTGCTGCTGGAGCGGCAGCTGCAGCAGCAGCTGGAGCTGCTTCATCGCCACCATTCTTTGCAGCCTGTGCTTTGTGGGCTTCCCACTTAGCATGTGCTTCAGCGTATTGCTGTTCCCACTTTGCTTTAGCTTCTTCGTGACCTGGTAACCAGTCGTTAGTTTCTGGATCGAAACCTTCTGGGTAGATGTAGTTACCGTTTTCGTCATACTGATTTAAACCGTATAGCGAAGCATCGAATGTGCCTTCACCTTCAACAGCTACGTCATCATTTGCTTGACGTAGTGAAAGCGAAATACGACGACGTTCTAGGTCGATGTCGATAACCTTCACGAATACTGAATCGCCAACCTGAACAACCTGTTCTGGAATTTCAACATGGCGACCTGACAATTCAGAGATGTGAACTAGACCTTCGATGCCATCGCTTACGCGGATGAATGCACCGAATGGAACTAGCTTGGTTACTTCACCAGGAACAACCTGACCCATTTGATGGGTACGAGCGAAGTGCTGCCATGGATCTTCTTGAGTTGACTTTAGAGATAGTGAAACGCGTTCGCGTTCAAAATCAACTTCTAGAACTTCAACAGTTACTTCTTGACCAACTTCAACCACCTTTGATGGGTGATCTACGTGTTCCCATGAAAGTTCAGAAACGTGAACTAGACCGTCTACGCCACCTAGGTCAACGAATGCACCGAAGTTAACGATGCTTGAAACAACACCCTTACGGATTTGTCCGCGTTCTAGTTGGTTTAGGAAGCCATGACGAACCGCGCTCTGTGAGCTTTCAAGGTATGCCCGGCGAGAAAGAACAACGTTGTTGCGGTTCTTATCAAGTTCGATGATCTTTGCTTCCATTTGCTTGCCGATGTACGGAGCAAGATCGCGCACACGACGCATTTCAACAAGTGATGCTGGAAGGAAGCCACGAAGACCGATGTCAACGATTAGGCCACCCTTAACAACTTCAATAACAGTTCCGGTAACGACGCCATCTTCTTCTTTAACTTTTTCGATGTCGCCCCAAGCGCGTTCGTATTGTGCACGCTTCTTAGAAAGAATTAAACGACCTTCTTTGTCTTCTTTTTGAAGAACTAGAGCTTCAACAGTGTCGCCAACTTTGACGATTTCATCTGGATTCACATCATGCTTGATGCTTAGCTCGCGAGAAGGAATGATGCCTTCAGTTTTGTAGCCGATGTCTAGAAGAACTTCGTCACGGTCTACTTTTACGATGATGCCTTCGACGATGTCGCCATCATTGAAAGGTTTGATTGTCTTATCGATTGCAGCGAGGAATTCCTCGGCAGAGCCAATGTCATTAACAGTAATTGAGCTCTTAGTTGTAGTAACGGTCATTAAGTAAATGCCCTCTGGTGGATAGATGTAGTTGGTTTGTTGTATTTCTTCTTAAGATTTTTTAAGCCTTAAAGCGCTTTGACTTCTATGTCTAAGACAAAGGCAAAATGCAACCTTCTAAGAATAGAGATGGCTTTAATTAAAGGCAAAACCTCTAATGGGCCGCTTCAGACCAACTCTTGCCAACACCTAGTTGAACATCCATTGGCACGCTTAACTGCCCCACAATGCCCACTTTGGCCATATTTTCGGTAACTAGAGCCTTAACCTGTTCAAGTTCACCCTTGGCCACCTCAATTACAAGTTCATCGTGAACCTGAAGTAGAAGTCGACTGTTGACTCCTGCCTTCTTTAGGGCCGCGTCAACATTGAGCATGGCAACTTTTACTAAGTCAGCCGCTGATCCTTGGATCGGAGCATTTAGCGCCATGCGTTCAGCCATTTCGCGAAGCTGACGATTATCGCTATTTAAATCTGGCAAATAACGACGTCGTCCCATGATCGATTCGGTGTAACCAAGTTTTCGTGCTTCTTTAACCACATTGGCCAAGTAATCACGAACACCACCAAAGCGTTCGAAGTAAGTATCCATCAGCGACTTTGCCTCGCCAGTTGAAATGTTTAATTGATTCGCAAGACCAAACGCTGACAAACCATAGGCAAGGCCATAAGACATGGCTTTAATCTTTCGACGCATTTCAGCATCAACATCTTTTTTATCTACGCCAAATACATATGAACCAACTGTGGTGTGAAGATCTTCACCAGATTTAAGCGCTTCAATCAAACCTTTGTCTTGAGAAAGGTGCGCCATTACTCGAAGTTCAATCTGACTGTAGTCAGCGGTAAGTAATGTTTCATACCCTTTGCCAACAACGAATGTGCTTCGGATTCGAACACCTTCATCAGTTCTAATTGGAATATTCTGCAAATTAGGTTCAGTGCTACTTAACCGGCCAGTTGCGGCAACCATTTGATTAAAAGTGGTGTGAATCCGGCCATCATCGGCAACACATGCAAGCAATCCAGTTACGGTCTGACGTAATTTACTAACTTCCCTAAAACGAAGAAGCCCAATTAATAATTCATCATCTGGAAACTTAGCCAGTAATCCTTGAAGTGCATCAGCATCGGTGGTGTAACCAGTTTTGATTTTCTTGGTCTTTGGTAACCCGCGTTCTTCAAATAGAACCTCTTGCAGTTGCTTTGGTGAACCAAGATTGAATTCATGGCCAGCAGCTTTATGTGCTTGCTTAGTTGCCGCAACTGCGTCGGCTTCAAATGATTCTTCAAGTGCTTTAAGTGCCTTGGTATCAATTGCAATGCCGGATGCTTCCATCTCAACTAATACGTGTAGCAATGGAATTTCAAGAGTATTTAGTAAATCTGAACCACCACGAGTTTTAAGTTCCTCAAGGAAATGCTTGGCTAATTCAAATGTGGCATGTGCATGCAGGGCTAACTTGTCCCCTGACACATCACCTGCAGTATCAAAACTTAATTGCGCGTCAGCATTTTCAAGTTCGGCCAAGTTCTTCTTTAAGTAACGCATGGTTAAATCACTTAGCGTTAGATTGCGACTACCAGGTGCTAATAAATAGGCAGCTAAAGCTGTATCAATTTCAATTCCATTTAATTTCACGCCTTGGCTAAGCAGCGCAAGTGCTGGTCCCTTAGCATCATGAATGGCTTTAGGGCTATCTGATTGCAGCCAAGGATTTACAACTTCTTGATTGGTTAAGTACTCACACCAAATGGACTCATTAGCTGAATTTATGAATGCAACCGCGTCAATTGATCCACGCCCTGCTGACCAAGCACCTGAGAAAGCTACGCCAACTAATTCTTTTTGTGCAGCAAGCCACTTTTTAACCGTTGCCCCGGATTCTTTTTGAGAAACCACGGATAGATCGCCATCTGCAATTAATGTTTCTGCTGAATCCGCCGTGGTTGGTTGAGCCTTCTTTGCTGGAGCCTTCTTTGCTGGAGCTGCCGAAGTTTTTGTTTCAACTGGACTGCTGCCTGGATTACTGGTTGGCCAGGCGTTGAAAATACGAGTGCGAAGTGCTGAGAATTCAATTGAATCTAATACTTGGTGAACTTC
>JBEGTB010000096.1:0-28101 GCA_041179585.1 Actinomycetota bacterium | reverse complement strand
AGCTATTTTTGCAACCACATTATTAATGACTTCATGTGGTTCGGGTTCAAGTCAGACAACAATTGATAATTCAGGTGAATCTGTTGCTCACCTTGGTTGGGTCTATGAAGACTTAAAGGCGCTTAATATTGCAGGCGTTTCGCCAGAATCAATTATTGATAATGGCACGGTTTATTTATATTCAACCGACATGGGGATCAAATTATATAAATCAACAGATGGTTTAAATTTTGAACTTTCAGCAAATGCAAAAATGCCAATGGCAGCTGATCCAACGGTTATTAAAACTGCTGATGGTAAATGGCGAATGTATGTGAGTGAAATTTTGATGACAGGTGCGCAGCCAGCCGCTGGCAGTGCACCGCAACCGATGGATCCTAAGAAAACGCAAAAAACTGTGAAAGTTTCAACAAGTGACTCTTTAGAAAATTTTGGTCCAGGAGTTGATACTGGAATTGTGCAAGCAAAGCCAGGGGCTGCCTGGGGTGTTCCAGATACTTTTATAGATCCATCGGGCAATACCAGAATGCTTTGGGTTGATATGAATGAAGGCGACAAGTGGGAATCAATCAAGAGCGCCACAAGTAAAGACGGAATCACTTTCACAGTTGATGAAGGTGTCAGATTCACAGATGCCTACGTCGATCCCTATGTTCTAAGAGCTGACTCTGGCGATTGGGTTGCACTACTTTCAACAACCCCAAATCAGTCGCGCTTACCGCAAAAGCTTTTCTTGGCTTGGTCAACTGATGGCATGAATTGGCAAGTGGATAGTGAGCCGCTGATTAATGATCCTGAAAAGAATTATTTAGATCCAACTGCTTATGAAATTTCACCAGGGGTTTGGCGGGTTTATGTTTCAACGAGCCAGACTGCTAATGCGATCGGTGGACCGTATTCACTTGAGACTTTTGTCCTAAAATCACCAGAGATGTAGTGAATAAAATAGTATTTTAAAAGTCGAATCCTGAAGCCCTATTAAAAAAATGGAGTAAGAATGTCAAATAGTAAGCTGAAAAAATTATTAATTCTTGGTCCTGGTTTATTTACAATTTTATGGTTAGCTTTTTTCCAGGTAAATGGAAATGGATTTCAAGCAATAGATATATTTTTAATAATTATTGCAATCATTTGGTTGGTTTACGGTACTTTGAAAGTTGACGACAAAGACTAGACCCAGTTTTAAATTATTTAATTTTCCTAATTTTAATAGCACTCAATACGAATCGAATAATTAAAATTGGCAAAAAATAAAGATACGCATACCAAGTTAATTTGAAAATATTAAAATCTGTAAAAAGGTTTTCAATACCCTTCGCAAGCTCAGGAACCTGGTTATTTAGAAAAACAAAAACATAAATGTTTATTGCTAAAAATGCCAGGAAAACAACGAATGCCCAATCTTTCATGACAGGCCTTCGGAAAAGTAAAAAAGTTTTTAGTTTGAGTTTTTCGTTTTCAGGCACGCAGCCAGCCTACCTACCCAAGCATTTGGCTATTCGGCTGCCAAAGTGAACCCCAGAGAAGTTGCTCTATTGCCCGTAATTTCGCGGTTTTGATCATATTTCGGTACGCTATTCGAGCGCAGAAATGCGTGGATAAGACCCGCCCCCTTAGCTCAGTAGGTAGAGCGTTTCCATGGTAAGGAAAAGGTCTGCGGTTCGATTCCGCAAGGGGGCTCGAAAACTAAACGAAAGTTTAGTTCTCACCGGGGTAGCTCAGCTTGGTAGAGCAAACGGCTCATAATCGTTGTGTCGCCGGTTCAAGTCCGGCCCTCGGTACGACAACGAATGGCAATGCAAATGCATTGCCACAAATGAAAGGCACGTAAGTGGCACGTAATGATGTTCGTCCAAAGATCACTTTGGCATGCGAAGACTGCAAAGACCGTAACTACATTTCTCGCAAGAATCGTCGTAACGATCCAGATCGTCTAGAAATCAAGAAGCACTGCCCAAAGTGCAACAAGCACACCGTGCATAAGGAAACTCGCTAGTTTTCCATTTGGTGCAACTTTGCACCAATACCGTAACTAGGAATAGCCATGGGTATGAACCGCGACATGATCGGGTTTGCTTACCCTGACTCAAAACCATTCCTAGTTACGACTGAAAACATCGCCGCGTTTGCAAATGCAATCGGCGATGACAATCCAATCTATTTTGATCAAAGTGTTGCCCAATCTTTTGGGCACACCACTGTCTGTGCTCCGCCAACTTTTCCAATTGCTGTAACCATGAACGCAATGGAAGAAGCTTTCCATGATCCAAGACTAAATATGGATTACTCACGCATTGTGCATAGCGATCAGCGCTTTGAGTACAAGCGCCCAATTCAAGTTGGCGATGAACTTGTGGTCCGTGCTTTTGTTGAAGATATTCGCGCATTAGGTAATAACGACATAGCTACATTTCGCACTGAAGTATTTTCAAAAAATGAATTAGTTGTTAATGCTTGGTCCAAATTAGTGGTGCGTGGTGAAGAATGAGCATTAACTTTGACCAAATCAACATTGGCGACGAACTGCCAAGCTTGGAAATTAAGTTCACTCGTGAGCACTTAGTTGCCTATGCAAATGCATCAGGGGATCAAAACCCAATTCATCAAGATGAGGCTGTTGCAAAATCTGTTGGTCTGCCAGATGTGATTTCCCACGGCATGCTAACAATGGGCCGAGCAATTCGCGTTGTTACCAACTGGGTAAGCGATCCAACAAAAGTGGTTGATTACAGTGTTCGCATGACTAGGCCAGTTGTTGTGCCAAATGATGGAGTTGGCGCAACAGTTTTATTTACTGGCAAAGTTGGCGAAGTCAACACTGAAAATTGCACAGTTCGCATTGATTTATCTGCCGTTTGCGATGGCACGACAGTTCTTGGCCAAGCAAAAGCAACCCTGCAGTTTTAAGCGTTATACGGTTTAACCAGATGACTTCTCTTGCCCAACTAACCACACTTCGAGTCGGCGGCACACCAAGTGTGTTAACTATTGCTGCAACTGAAGCTGAAATCATCGAAGCAGTTAGTGCCGCCGATGATGCTGGCCAAGAAGTATTAATTCTTGGCGGCGGATCAAACATTGTTGTGACAGATGATTTTGATGGCCAAGTAATCAAAATTGCCTCAAGTGGTTATGAAAATGATTCAAGTATTTGTGCTGGTGCTTGGGTAACTGTTCAAGCCGGTCACTCTTGGGATGATTTTGTTGCAGATTGTGTAGCCAACGGGTGGTTAGGTGTTGAAGCGCTTTCAGGAATTCCAGGAACTGTTGGCGCGACCCCATTTCAAAATGTTGGCGCTTATGGCCAGCAAGTAAGCGAAACAATCGCTCAAGTTAGAGCATGGAACCGCGAAACCAAAAAGATTGACACAATTTTTTCAGCAAACTGCGAATTTGGTTACCGAACTTCGGTATTTAAGAAACATCCAAATCGTTGGGTTATTTTGAGTGTGACCTTCCAACTACCACTTGGCGATCAAGCCAGCCCAATTAAATACAACGAACTTGCAGTTTATTTTGGAAAAGAATTAGGCTCCAGGGTTAGTTCAAAAGAACTGCGTTCTGCTGTGCTTGAACTTCGCCAAGGTAAAGGAATGTTAGTTAAAGCAGATGACCATGATTCATGGAGCGTTGGTTCATTTTTTATGAATCCTCGCGTAACTGACGTTCCAGAAGATGCACCTGCTTGGCCTGAACCCGATGGCAGATTTAAAGTAAGCGCGGCTTGGTTAATTGAACAAGCTGGCTTTGAAAAAGGTTTTGGATTAAATGACCGCGCAACACTTTCAACAAAACACACACTTGCACTAACCAATCGTGGCAATGCAACTTGTGCTGACATTTTGGAATTAGCAAAACATATTCAAAACGGTGTCAGGGCCAAGTTCGGAATTGAACTTAGCCCTGAAGCGCGTTTAATTAATTGTTCGCTTTAGCCCATAAATGGGTAACGATAATCCGTTGGTGGAACCAACGTTTCCTTCAAGCTACGAGCGCTAACCCAACGAAGTAAGTTTTGTGGAGCGCCAGCTTTATCGTTTGTGCCAGATGCACGTGCGCCACCAAATGGTTGCTGACCAACGACTGCGCCGGTTGGCTTGTCGTTGATGTAGAAGTTACCGGCAGCAAAACGAAGTGCATGCATAATTTCGTTAATTGCTGTGCGATCTTGAGCAATAACAGCGCCAGTTAGTGCGTACTGAGCGATACCTTCCATGGCGTGCATTTCTTCGCGCCACTTGGCATCTTCATAAACATGAATTGCAAGCACTGGACCAAAGTATTCATTGGTGAAGAATTCAGTTGTTGGATCATCACCAAGTAAGACAGTTGGTCGAATAAAGAAACCTTCTGATTTATCGTATGTTCCACCAGCAGCGATAGTGATTGATGGCTCAGCCTTGGCCCGATCAATTGCCCCAGCGACGCGATCAAAGGCCCGTTCATCAATCACAGCAGTCATGAAATTACTGTGATCTGAAGCATGACCCATCTTTATATTTTCAACTTCATTTAAGAAGTGATCGCCCATCTTTTCCCATACGCTGCGTGGGATGTAAGCGCGAGATGCAGCAGAACACTTTTGGCCTTGGTATTCAAAAGCACCACGGATGAGTGCTGTTTCAAGGGTTGCTGGATCTGCTGATGGGTGAGCAAATACGAAGTCTTTGCCGCCAGTTTCACCAACTAGGCGCGGGTAACCGCGGTAGTTAGAAATATTTTCACCAACTGTTTTCCAAAGATGTTGGAATACTCCAGTTGACCCTGTGAAGTGAATACCTGCAAGATCTGGGCTTGATAGCGCAACATCAGATACCGCGATTCCATCGCCAGTGACCATATTGATTACACCTGGCGGAAGACCTGCAGCTTCAAGTAGTTGCATAAGCAGGTAGGCAGAGTGCAACTGAGTTGATGCCGGCTTCCAAACAACTGTGTTACCCATTAGTGCAGGGGCTGTTGGCAAGTTACCTGCAATCGCAGTGAAGTTAAACGGTGTGATTGCGTAAACGAAACCTTCAAGTGGTCGCCAGTCTGTGCGGTTCCAAACACCAGCAGATGAGATTGGTTGTTCTTGCAGAATCTGACGAGCGAAGTGAACATTAAATCGCCAGAAGTCGATTAGTTCACAGGTTGAATCAATCTCAGCTTGGAATGCATTTTTTGATTGACCCCAGTTTGTTGAGGCAAGCATTTTGTAACGCCATGGACCAGAAAGCATGTCAGCTGCGCGAAGAATGACAGCGGCACGTTCATCAAATGGAAGATCTCGCCATCCTGGAGCGGCAGCTTGCGCTGCAGCAATTGCAGCCTTTGCATCGTCATGGGTTGAGTTCGCTGCTATACCAAGTAGTTGTGCTCGGTCATGTGGTGAGCGAACTTCAATCTTTTCGCCACCAGCCTTGACGTGCTTTCCACCAATTACGTTTGTGATTTCTGGAGTGGTTTTAATAGTTTCTTTTAGCGCCACATCGAGAGCTGCGCGTTCTTGAGAGCCCGGGGCAAAAGTATTTACTTTTTCATTAATCGGGGCTGGTACTGAGGTAATTGCATCCATGGATAAATACTGGCACTGCTAAACCCCGTGTCACCACCTGCCCCAGACCCTAGGGAGCAGCAGAATAAATATGTGCGCGTTTACCTGCCAGCTACTAAAAGTGACATAAATGCCTTATTGCTTGGGCAAAACCTTGAAGGCTTAAAAGGCTATGCACTTTTAACCCAGTGGGAAGCTAGCCAAACTGAAACCGATCAAGAAGTTCTTGAAGGTGAACTACTTTATTTAGCCGCAAGTTCAACCCAAAAAGGGGACCGGCGAATTGTGGTTGTGGCTGAAACCCAAGGGACAGTATTAAATGCAGATCTTGGCCAGGTTTCATGTGGTGCTTTTGGTCTAAAGCAGGTCCAAGCCCTGTTTGCTGATGATGTCATTAATACTGTGGCAATTTCGCAAGGGGCGGACAGCCAGGACTTAGATCTAACGTGGTTTGGTCCAACTGAAATCCTTGAATTCTGGGATTTTCTGTCTAATTAGCCGCTTGCAAACCCCGATTTGCCCTTAAGGCTATTGACCTTTTAGATTTGGAGTTAGCACTCTAAAGGTCCGGGTGCTAATCAGCCTTAAAACTGATTCATAAGTACTTAGTCGATTAACAACAGGAGACAGGCCGTGTCGGTCAACATTAAGCCACTTGAGGATCGCGTCCTCGTACAGTCTTTAGAAGCAGAAACAACCACTGCATCAGGGTTGGTTATTCCAGACACTGCTAAAGAAAAGCCACAAGAAGGCAAAGTAGTTGCTGTAGGTCCAGGTCGTTTCGACGAAGATGGCGAAAAGCGTATTCCGCTAGACGTTAAAGTCGGCGACGTAGTTATCTACTCAAAGTACGGCGGCACTGAAGTTAAGTACGCCGGTACCGAGTATCTACTACTTGGCGCTCGCGACATTCTTGCGATCGTAGAAAAGTAAAACAAAATTAGTGAAATAGCGCCTCAAACTTTGAGGCGCTATTTCAAATTTAAGATAAATAAATTTTCGAACAAAAACTTATAACCCAACAAGAGAAGTAGATATGGCAAAGATAGTTAATTTTGATGAAGATGCACGTCGCGCATTAGAACGTGGCGTTAACGCATTGGCTGACGCAGTTAAAGTAACGCTTGGACCAAAAGGTCGCAATGTTGTGATCAGCAAGTCATGGGGCGCACCAACAATCACTAACGACGGCGTGACCATCGCTAAAGAAATTGAACTTGAAGATTCATACGAAAATCTTGGCGCTCAGCTTGCAAAAGAAGTTGCAACTAAGACCAACGATGTCGCAGGTGACGGAACTACAACAGCAACTGTTCTCGCTCAAGCACTTGTGCGCGAAGGCCTAAAGAACGTGGCTGCCGGCGCTGCTCCAGTTGAACTAAAGCGCGGTATCGAAGCTGCAGTAAAAGCAGTTAATGATGAATTGCTAAAGCAAGCCCGTCCAGTTAACGGCAAGGCTGAAATTTCACAGGTAGCGGCGATCAGCTCACGCGATAAATCAATTGGCGATCTAATTGCTGATGCTTTCGACAAAGTTGGCAAAGATGGCGTTATCTCTGTTGAAGAATCAAGCACCACTGCAATGGAACTTGAGTTTACTGAAGGTATGCAGTTCGACAAGGGCTACATTTCTCCGTACTTCGTAACAGATGCTGACAGCATGGAAGCAGTTCTAGAAAACCCATACATCCTTCTAACCCAAGGAAAGATTTCTAGCGTTGCTGAAATTTTGCCAATTCTTGAAAAAGTTTCTCAGTCTGGAAAAGCACTTGTAATCATCGCTGAAGATGTTGATGGTGAAGCTCTCTCAACACTTGTGGTTAACCGTATTCGCGGAAACTTCGCCAGCGTTGCAATCAAGGCTCCAGCATTTGGTGACCGTCGCAAGGCAATCCTTGAAGACATCGCGATCCTTACTGGCAGCACCGTAATCTCAGCTGACATGGGTATGAAACTTGATCAGGTTGGTCTAGAAGTTCTAGGTTCTGCTCGTCGCGTTGTTGTGGCAAAAGACAACACCACAATCGTTGATGGCGCTGGCAAGGCAAATGCTGTTTCAGATCGCGTTGCCCAAATTAAGCGCGAAATGGAAGCTTCGGATTCTGATTGGGATAAAGAAAAGCTTTCAGAGCGTCTAGCCAAACTTTCTGGCGGCGTATGCGTAATCAAGGTTGGTGCTCACACTGAAGTTGAACTTAAGGAAAAGAAGCACCGCATTGAAGATGCTGTTTCGGCAACTCGCGCAGCGATTGAAGAAGGTATCGTTTCTGGCGGCGGTTCAGCAATCATTCACGCAGCTGATGTGCTTAACAATGACCTTGGTCTAAGTGGCGACCAAGCTGTAGGCGTTGCAATCGTTCGTCGCGGGGTAATCGAACCACTTCGTTGGATTGCTGAAAATGCTGGTTTTGAAGGTTACGTAGTTGTCGACAAAGTTCGCGAACTAGGTGTTGGTAGCGGTCTTAATGCTGCAACTGGCGAATACGGCGACCTGATCAAGCAAGGCGTTATCGATCCTGTGAAGGTAACTAGAAGTGCACTTGAAAATGCTGCCTCAATCGCTGGCATGCTTTTGACAACTGAAGCATTAGTCGTTGAGAAAAAGGAAGTCCAAGAAGACGACCACGGTCACGGGCATAAGCACGCTGGCCACACTCACTAGAAGTAAAACAAAAAGCCCCCGGTTTTCCGGGGGCTTTTTGTTGCAGATTTATAGTTTGCATGTGTAAACATAGTCTTGTGGTTCCAGAATTAATCATTTTCGACTGTGACGGAGTTCTTGTTGACTCTGAAAAATTGGCGATAAAAATTGATCAAGAATTCTTACTTGAAATAGGAATTTCAATGTCGCTAGAAGAAATTGTTAAAAAATTTGTAGGCAAAAGTGACCAGTATTTTCAACTTGAAATTGAACGACTGGTTGGTTTAAATCTTGTGCCTAACTGGAAGTCAGATTTAGATGATCGGTACAACCAGGTATTTGCAAAAGAACTCAAACCAGTTAACGGAATTATTGAAGTCTTAGAATCTTTAGAAGTACCGGTTTGTGTAGCCTCCTCCGGAAGCCAAAAGAAGATTAGAAATTCACTTGAACTAACTTCACTATCGGGCTATTTTGGCGAGAATATTTTTAGTGCTGAGCAAGTTAGCAAGGGTAAGCCCGATCCCGAGCTTTTCCTATTCGCAGCAGCGCAAATGGAAGCCAACCCGGCTAAAACAGTTGTGGTTGAGGACAGTAATGCTGGCGTCCTTGCCGGAGTGGCTGCCCAAATGCACGTTTTTGGCTATTGCGGCAGTGTTACCCCGAAATCTGATTTACTCATCTCTGGAGTCACCCCGTTTGATCAAATGAATGAGCTTTTGCTGGCAATATCGGCCAAAAACAATTAGTAACCCTTTAAATAGTGGAATTTTGCTAAATGTAACAAAAATATAAAGTTTGAACTTTTTTGCCCGTTTCCCGGTGATCTACCTCACAAAACTGTTAATCTCCACATAACCAGTCAAAAACGGGCAGAAAGCGACAGGATGTTAGCTGAAGAGCGAAGACTTCAACTAATCGAGTGGTCCCGAAGTGAGGGTCGTATCGATGCAAACGATGCAGCCACGCGACTAGACGTTGCCATCGAAACTGTCCGCAGAGATTTAGATCTTTTACAAAAATCCGGAATGGTAAGACGCGTTCATGGTGGCGCGATTGCCGTTGACCGCATCCCACATGAATTTAATCTTCGCGAACGTCGATCGACAAATGTTGCTGCCAAGCGAAGAATTGCTTCTGTAGCTGCTTCACAAATTCCAAGTGAAGGTGCAATTTTTGTTGACGGTGGTACAACCACCGAGTTGCTTGCCGAGTACTTAATTGACCGTCCAAAGTTGCTTGTTATCACAAATAGTATTCCGCTTGGAAATTTAGTGGCTGAGAGTTCAACGCCTGTTCATCTGCTAAGTGGACGCTTAAGGTCAACCACGCTTAGTGCGCTAGGTTCTCGAACACTTGCTGATATTGCAACTTTCCAAACTCAAGTTGTTTTTCTAGGGACAAATGGAATTTCAGTTCGTGCTGGATTAACAACAAGTGATCCAGAGGAAGCTGCCGTAAAGCAGGCAATGATGAAACACTCTCAAGAAAGTGTTCTTTTGGTTGACAGCACTAAGTGTGAAGAAATTTTCCCATCAGTATTTTCAGACGGTCATAATTTGGATCGTCTAATTACTGATATCGATGCACCACAACAGTTTGTTGATGGCTACATCAAATTAGGCGTAGAAGTAGTTCTTGCCTAAAAAGGTTTCTCCAATGCGCCGTGTTGGAGGTTCTGGTTGATGATCTTTGGGTAACCAAAGGTAAGTCAACTGGCAACAAAAAATAAAGATGAGGACAAACTGAATGAGTAACTTCATGACTTCGGGCTCTGGCCATACTGGCTGGCGCGCGACTGTTCAAAAATTTGGAGGCAACTTAGCCGGTATGGTAATTCCAAATATCGGTGCCTTCATTGCATGGGGATTAGTTACCGCATTGTTCATTCCAACTGGTTGGGTTCCAAATGAGGAACTTTCCAAGATGGTCGGACCAATGATTATCAATCTCCTTCCACTACTGATTGCCTACTCTGGTGGTCGCATGGTTCATGAACACCGCGGTGGTGTCATGGGTGCTGTGGCAACTATGGGTGTAATCGTTGGTACAGATATCCCAATGTTCTTGGGCGCCATGATTATGGGTCCATTAGCTGCTTGGGTAATCAAGAAAATTGATGCTGCACTAGATCCAAAGACACCTGTTGGCTTTGAAATGCTAGTTAGCAACTTCTCGCTTGGTATCAGCGGTACCGTAATGGCAATTCTTGGGTTCAAGACAATCGGCCCAGTAGTTAAGTCAATTTCTGACGTAGCTGGAAGTGCAGTACAGAGCCTTGTTGATAACAATTTGTTGCCACTAGCACAAATTTTTGTTGAACCTGCAAAAGTACTGTTCCTGAATAACGCAATTAACCATGGTGTACTTGCTCCACTTGGTGCAATCCAGGCTGAATCAACTGGAAAATCAATCCTGTTCATGCTTGAAACTAATCCAGGACCTGGTCTTGGTTTGTTACTTGCATTCTGGGTAGCTGGACCTAAATTACTTCGCGGTTCAATTCCAAGCGTTTCAATCATCCACTTCCTTGGTGGTATTCATGAGGTGTATTTCCCATACGTCCTAATGAAGCCTCGTACTCTACTTGGCGTAATCCTTGGTGGTATGGCTGGCGTATTTACAAACATCGCACTGGATAATGGTTTGGTAGCAACACCATCGCCAGGTTCGATTTTTGCTTACATGGCTGTAACACCTCCAGGTGATCAACTAAAGGTTCTTCTTGCAATTGCTGTATCAACAGCAGTTTCATTCCTTGCTTGTTCATTCCTGCTAAAGACCCAAAAGCACTCTGAAGACATGGGTGACTTAGCAGATGCACAGGCAGCCTCTAGGGCGCTGAAGGGCTAGTCGTCGATGAGTACCGTGTCAGGTTCGGATATTAAAAAAGTAGTTGTGGCGTGCGAAGCAGGGATGGGTTCAAGCGTCATGGTTGCTAAACAACTTGCTAAACAACTTAAAAATCATGGCGTTGAAGTTACTCATTCACCCGTGAATCGGTTGGCTTCTGAAAATGCAGATGTGATCTTGTGTCACAGAGGTTTGCATTCCAGAGCAAAGCAGGCAGCTCCTGACACGGTGGTTATCGCATTCGACATGTTCCTTGGTGATCCAAGAATCATGTCAATTGTTCAGGCGGTTGAATCTAAAGGCACTTTGTCAGATGACTAGTGCTCCAGCACTCACGGCTAGAGGAATCCTTCTGAATAGCACAGCCTCCTCGAGAGAGGAGGCTGTGCTCCTTTGTGGGCAAGCTCTTTTAGATTGTGGCGCGATTGAGAAGCCTTATGTTGATGCAATGTGGGAACGTGAATTAATCATGTCGTCCTATATTGGTGAGGCAACTGCAATTCCTCATGGAACTGACCAATCAAGAATGTACGTAAATTTTGCACAACTAGTTTTTTTGCGATTTAACAACCCAATTGATTGGGAAGGTGAACAAGTGAAGCTAGCAATTGGCATCGCTTCAGCAAATGATGATCATGTTGATACGCTTGGTGTTATTGCAGAAGTACTTATGGATGAAGAGCGTCGAAAGACTGTTTTTGAATCCACTGATCCAAACGAAATATTAAACCTAGTTAAGAGAGCATTCGAAAAATAATGAAGGCAGCACTTTACAGTGGACCAAAAGACCTAAAAATTGTTGAAGTAGAAACACCAAAACCAAAAACTGGTGAAATTCTTATTCGAGTGCATGCCTGCGCAACCTGTGGTACCGATGCAAAAATTTACAACCATGGTCACCCCCGCTTGCAACCACCACAGATTATTGGCCATGAAATAGCTGGAGAAATTGTTGAACTTGGCTCAGAAGTAACTGGGCACAAAATTGGTGACCGAGTCCAAGTGATTGCCGCCATTCCATGCGGAAATTGTTGGGCTTGCCAGGCTGGGAAAATGCAGATTTGTATTAATCAACTTTCGATGGGTTACCAATTTGCTGGTGGTTTTGCCGAATACATGATCATTCCAAATGAAGTTGTCAGAGTAAATGGAGTCAATCCAATTCCAGAAAACCTCAGCTACGACGAAGCAGCCGCTGCTGAGCCGATGGCATGTGCACTTAATGCTCAAGAACTAATAAATGTTGGACCAGGTGATGTGGTTCTAGTTATGGGTGCCGGTCCAATTGGCTGCATGCATGTTCGTTTAGCTAGAGCACTCGGAGCGGTTCATGTGACTTTGGCAGACATTAATTCACATCGTCTAAAGCTTTCCGCAGATGCAGTAAAACCTGATGCAGTCATCGACATGTCAAAAGTTGATATTGAAGAAGCTGTTAAAACTAGTATTCCCGAACCAGGTCCGAATGTAATTATTACAGCAGCACCTGCAGGTATTGCTCAAGAACAAGCTGTTCGAATGATCCGTCCTGGAGGTCGTATTAGTTTTTTTGGCGGGCTTCCAAAAGATAAGCCAATAGTTAACATCGATTCAAATTTGGTTCACTATAAAGAGTTGATTCTTGCGGGAGCAAATGGCTCAACCCCAGAACATAATCGAAGAGCATTGGAACTAATGGCTTCAGGGAAAGTAAATGTTTCTGATTTACTCACCCACAGAGTCTCACTTGATGAAGTGGAAAAAGCCATCGATTTAGTACTCGGTGGAGATGCAATCAAAGTTGTCGTTAAACCTTAATGAACAATAAAAAATGGCCGGGTCCATATGACCCGGCCATTTTTATTTTACTTATGCGCCGTATTCGGCTTTTGCATGTTCTGGTGAATCTTCGGCTGACTTGATTCGAGCAATTGTGAAGATCATTAGACCAAATAAACACTTAGCCAAAATGTCGGCAATTGAGTATCCGATTTCACGACCCACGAATGAGGCTGC
The DNA here is from genome assembly GCA_041179585.1 of Actinomycetota bacterium. GTDB lineage: Bacteria > Actinomycetota > Actinomycetes > S36-B12 > UBA5976 > UBA5976. Next base: position 15,076 of record JBEGTB010000096.1, on the reverse strand, counting down.
TTCGAAACTTTCAGCGTTCATGTTCATAATGAAAGAGATTGGGTAAACACCCCAGGTTGCAAGTAGCAATAGGCGAAGTAATCTAATCTTTTCGCGCACTGCAGCAGACTGACGTTCCAAGCTCTTTCCAAGTTCTACGAACAATACGTAAAGGATGTAAGCGAACGGAATGGTTGAAAGTGCTCCCCAGATTGGTGCGGAAATTCCCATTAGATCTAGTTGGGCGTCACCTGGGTAACCAAGTGCGATCATGAGTGCAGCAGCTGGAACAAGTCTGTTCAAGATTGCAGATTGTGTTGACCGTGCTAAAGCAAGCACTGCGACTGTTTCCATGAGCAATAGTGGAACAGTTAAGAACCAGTCAACGTAGCGGTAGCCAACGTTGTATTCAATTACGCCCATGCCATCTACACCGAATGCATCTTTGAAATTTTCAAACATTCTGAAGTAATGGTAGGCAGCGATTGCAGTTACAGTTCCTGAAACCATTACTGCCATTCGGTAGCGTGGTAGTACGCGATCTCTTGCCATGAACAAGAACAAAGAAGTAAATAACATGCTCGCAATACCAAGTGAGAGCATGTTATAAACGGCGTTGTACTGTCCGTTTGTTAAAAATGAAGATAGGTTCCCCATTATTTTCCTTTCTCGGGTGCAACAATTTTTACGATGCTACATAACCGTAAATTATTGATGCTATGTAATCAATGTAGACCTAGAATCATGCATTTGCATTTTGAATTTAAATAATTTTTAATATATTTTTTTTGACAGAAATTAGTTTTAAGAAAACGAAAAATAGTGAATCGACAGATTCACTTTTGAATAATAAATTTAAGAAATTTTTAAAGTTTTATTTTTATTAATTGCTGCTATAACAGCGAACCTTTCATCTTCACTTAACCCACCCCAAACTCCATAAGGCTCTCGAACTTTAATTGAGTAGAGTCTGCAGGCATTCAGAACTGAACATGTTGAGCAAACTGCTTTTGCTCTAGCAATTCTGTTTTCACGTTCAGCGCCGCGTTCACCCTCTGGGTGAAAAAAGACATCAGAATCCATCCCGCGACAAGCGGCATTAAGCTGCCAGTCCCAAAAGTCTGTATTGGGGCCGGGTAAGCGACTGACATCACTCATAATGGTTAAATCTTAAAATCGTTTCAAAGGTTGGTCAAGTCTATTTTGCCCATAATTTGAAGCATTTTTCCCAATACTTAGGGGAAAGCGGTGGGTGCAGCTAAAAATGCGAAAGTCTCCCGCTTACAGGAAAATTAACTATGCCTAGCCAGAAGAATCAGGTCAGTCCCAATGCTGGACCCGAAATATTGCTCTCAGTTGCAACTGTTGCAAGACGAATCGGTGTGGCGCCCGCAACCCTTAGAACTTGGGATCGCAGATACGGGATTGGTCCAAGTAATCACGATTCGGGGCAAAATCGACTTTATTCCCTATCAGATGTTGCTCGCTTGGAATTAATGCGAAACCTTGTTGTCCAAGGGCTTAGTCCTGCAAAAGCTGCAGCTGTGGCAGTGGAAAAAGATTTAGCACCTGCAAATCTGCGTGTTGAAGTAGATCGAAATTTGCAACTTGCCGAAAAAGCTTTGCCGGACAATGTGCACCAATTGGGTAGTCCAGAAAATGTGGTTCGGGGACTTATTAGAGCTGCAAACATGTTAGATCAGGAGTCCTGTCGCACAATTGTGTGTGATCAATTGGAACAAAAAGGTGTTCTTTGGAGTTGGGAAAGAATTTTAGTTCCAGCATTACAAAACGTTGGACAAAAGTGGGAACAAACGGGCCAAGGAATTGAAGTTGAACACCTGCTTGTCGAAGTGATTGAAAGCCAGCTGCGGTTTATTTCAACATCAATAGACGAGGCGGTAAATGCCCGTCCAATCCTGCTTGCCTGTACAGCACATGAATTACACACACTGCCAATTCATGCCATTGCCGCAGGTCTGGCGGAGCATGACATTGCTTGTCGAATTCTTGGTGCTCGCCTACCTGCTGAATCTTTGATGGCTGCTGTAAAGAAAATTGGTCCGTCAGCAGTTGTCGTTTGGTCACAAACCAGAGGTACAGCAGAACCTGAAATCTGGACTCAGATTAAATCCCAACGCCCAAACCCATTGCTTGTTGCTGCTGGTCCAGGCTGGGAACATTTGGATCTCGAAGGCGTTAGCAAACCGATTGGATTGGCCGACGCATTAATAAAACTGGCTCGATCAGCGGTCTGATTTCTCAAATTCTTCACAGGTGAACTCAGGCCGAAAAGCCACCAAATTCAGGGATTAGGCTAAACCGTAAATTTTTTGGCCAGGGCAATACGCGGTAATCTTGGGTATCGCGAATACCCACGAAAGGCAGTCATGACTCAAGGCCTACCTGAGAAGTTCGCGATGCTTGGCCTTACTTATGACGATGTCTTACTGCTTCCAGCAGCCAGTGAGGTTGTGCCAAGTGAAGTCGATACCACCACACGACTAACCCGCGAGATTAATCTTCGAATTCCATTGCTTTCTTCAGCTATGGACACCGTCACTGAATCACGAATGGCTATCGCAATGGCTCGCCAGGGTGGCCTTGGTATTTTGCACCGTAATCTTTCGATTGAAGATCAAGCTTCACAAGTTGATTTAGTAAAGCGTAGTGAAGCTGGCATGGTGACTAATCCAGTTACCTGCTCACCAGAAAATACTTTGGCTGATGTTGATCGCTTGTGTGGTCGCTATCGCATCAGCGGCGTTCCAGTTGTTGACAGCAACAACGTTCTAGTTGGCATAGTTACAAATCGCGATATGCGATTTGAGGACGACAAAAACAAACTTGTTCGCGATGTCATGACTCCGATGCCATTAATTACCGGCAAGCCGGGAATGAATGGTGACGATGCACTTGCACTTCTTCGCATAAACAAAATCGAAAAACTGCCACTTGTAGATGAGGCCGGTCGATTAACTGGATTAATCACCGTCAAGGATTATGTAAAGAGCGATCGCTACCCACTTGCAACAAAAGACGCCAGTGGTCGTTTGATGGTTGGCGCAGCAATCGGTGTTGGCGAAGACGCTTATGAACGTGGTATGGCATTAGTTGATGCAGGCGTTGACGTTTTAATCGTTGATACCGCTCACGGTCACCAACGCGCAGTTCTAGACATGGTTTCTCGCATGAAGAGTGCAACAAATGTTCAAGTTATCGGTGGCAACGTTGCAACTCGTGAAGGTGCTCAAGCTCTTATCGATGCTGGCGCAGATGCTGTGAAAGTTGGCGTCGGTCCAGGCTCCATTTGTACAACTCGCGTTGTTGCTGGCGTAGGTGTTCCACAAATCACTGCAATTTACGAAGCATCACTTGCCGCTGGTCCTGCAGGCGTTCCAGTTATCGGTGATGGTGGCTTGCAGTATTCAGGTGACATTGCAAAAGCACTTGTTTCAGGTGCTGACACCGTAATGCTTGGTTCCCTTCTTGCCGGATGTGAAGAAGCACCCGGTCAGTTAGTTTTTGTTAACGGTAAGCAATACAAGCAATATCGCGGCATGGGATCACTTGGCGCGATGCAATCACGCGGAGAAGCAAAGTCTTACTCAAAAGATCGCTACTTCCAAGACGATGTTTTATCTGAAGACAAACTTGTACCAGAAGGTATTGAAGGACAAGTTCCTTACCGCGGTCAACTTTCAGCTGTTGCTCATCAATTAGTTGGTGGCCTACGCGCATCAATGGGCTATGCCGGTGCTGGAACTATTGCTGATCTAAAGCGCAACGGACGCCTAATTCGAATTACAACTGCAGGCTTGAAAGAAAGCCACCCGCACGATGTTCAATTAACGGTAGAAGCCCCGAACTACCACGGTCGCTAGGAGAAATAATGTCCGACGTGGAAGTAGGTCGTGCCAAGCGCGCACGCGTTGCCTATTCATTTGATGATGTTTCACTTGTGCCAAGTCGTCGCACCCGCGACCCGCAATTGGTTTCACTTGGCTGGAAAATCGATGCTTACAACTTCTCGCACCCAATCATTGCAGCGCCGATGGACTCTGTTGTTTCGCCAAAATCAGCAAAATTATTTGGTGAAGCTGGTGGTCTAGCGATTTTAAATCTTGAAGGTGTTTGGACTCGTTATACCGATCCTGAAAAAGTTTTAGCTCAGATTGCAAAACTTTCTGGCAAGGAAGCAACTAAAAAACTTCAAGAAATTTACGCTGAACCAATTAAGCCCGAACTTATTGCCCAACGTATTTCTGAAATGCGCGCTAGTGGAATAACAGTTGCTGGTTCACTTAGTCCGCAGCGCACTGCAACATTTGCTAAGCAAGTTGTTGATGCTGGTGTTGATATTTTCGTAATTCGCGGAACGACGGTAAGTGCCGAACATGTTTCAAATGATGGTGAAGCGCTCAATCTTAAAGAATTTATTTACAAGCTTGATGTGCCTGTAATTGTTGGTGGCTGCGCAACCTATTCAGGTGCGCTTCACTTAATGCGTACTGGCGCTGCTGGCGTGCTTGTTGGTTTTGGTGGGGGCGCTGCTCACACAACTCGCGATGTTCTTGGTGTTCGGGTGCCGATGGCATCTGCTGTTGCAGACGTTGCTGCCGCACGCCGCGATTACATGGACGAATCAGGTGGCCGCTATGTTTCGGTAATTGCAGATGGTTCAGTTGGTCGAAGTGGTGATGTTGCTAAAGCAATCGCACTTGGCGCTGACGCAGTGCTAGTGGGTTCAGCTTTTGCTCGTGCATCTGATGCTCCAGGTCAGGGACGTCACTGGGGGATCGAAGCAACTCACGGTGAATTACCGCGCGGTGAAATGGTTGAACTTGGTACAGCGGGAACCTTGTCTGAAATCATCAACGGTCCTTCACATGCAGCCGATGGCAGCATGAATTTGGTTGGTGCGCTTCGTAAGTCCCTTGCAACTTGTGGTTACTCAGACATTAAAGAATTCCAACGCTGCGAAGTTGTAGTCACACCTAACTAACACTGAAAAAATCGCTAAACAGATCTAGGCTGGGGTCATGCCAATTCCAACTTCTGAAAAGTTGCTTTCTAATGTTTTGGCGACAAGTGGTGAAAAATTAACACCAATTAGTCCATTTCCAACAGAGCAAGTACCTTCAGTTCCAATTTCATCTATTGATGATGTGAAGGTTGCCGTTGCAGATGCCAGGGCAGCCTCAAAAGAATGGGCAAAAACCAAAGTAAAAGACCGAATCAAAATTTTTGATAAGTATTTTGATTTGCTCATGGAAAACCAAGACTTACTAAATGATGTTGTGCAAATTGAAACTGGGAAAGCACGCGCCCACGCATCAGCTGAAATTCTTGGCGTGGCGATGATCAGTTCGCTTTATACAAACATTTCTGAAAAAGCACTAACACCACAACGCAGAAAAGGTGTTTTCCCGCTTTTAACAAAAACCCAAGTGGCACTTCAGCCTAAAGGTGTTGTGGGAATTATTTCCCCTTGGAACTATCCATTAACTCTTTCTATTTACGATGCGATCCCAGCACTAATTGCTGGAAATGCCGTGGTCTTAAGACCAGATATTCAGACTTCTTGGTCAGCCCTACATGCAGTTAAATTGCTCGAAGATGCAGGTTTGCCACATGGTTTGTTGACTGTAGTCCTAGGTGATGGTCCAAATATCGGCAGTGCATTAATCGATGAAGTTGATTACATCTGTTTTACCGGATCAACTGCAACTGGTCGAAGCGTAGGAGCAAAGGCAGGCGAGCGGTTAATTGGTTCATCACTAGAACTTGGTGGGAAGAACCCAATGATTGTTTGTAAAGATGCTGACCTAAATACATTTTTAGAATCAGCGATTCAAGGTTGCTTTAGTTCAGCAGGTCAGCTTTGCGTATCAATCGAACGCATGTTTATTCATGAATCAATCTTCGAAACTTATTTATCGGCTTTTGTGAAACGCGTTAATGAATTAAAACTTGGTGCAAATGTTGGCTGGGGTTATGACGTTGGTTCACTGGGGACTTCTGCAATAGCAGGAAGAGTGGAAAATGCTGTGAACGAGGCCGTTCGCCAGGGTGCCACTATTCATACTGGCGGCAAACTTAGACCAGAAGTTGGACCACATGTATTTGAGCCAACAATTCTCACTGGCGTCACCAAAGATATGAAGATTTATCGTGATGAGGTTTTTGGTCCCGTTGTTTATGTGTTGCCATTTAAAAATGAGCAAGAAGCCATCGAATTGGCAAATGATTCTGAATATGGACTTTCAGCCTCAGTTATTTCAAAAGATTTAAAACGTGCTAGGTCGATTGCGATGCAAATCCGATCAGGCTCAGTCAATGTGAACGATGGCTTTGCGGCTGCATTTGGATCGGTAGCTGCCCCAATGGGTGGAATGGGGCAATCTGGATTGGGAAGACGGCATGGGATTGAGGGACTAATACGTTTTACCGAACCGCAAACAATTGCAATGCACGCTAGGTTTTTAACTGGTCCTAAATTCGGAATTAGCGAAGAAAAATGGAATCGCTTAGTGACCAAGTCCTTGCGCCTCATGAAAAAATTACGCATTAGATAACGCAAAATCAAGGCATCGAATTGTTGCCAATAGGCTAGATCAGTGACCGATGCCCGCCCAGTTTTAGTAATTGATTTTGGCGCGCAATACGCTCAATTAATTGCTCGACGAGTGCGCGAAGCAAAAATTTATTCTGAAGTAGTGCCAAGCACTATGCCAGTTGCACAAATTCTTGAAAAGAATCCATTAGCGATTATTTTGTCTGGTGGCCCATCAAGTGTTTATGAACAAGGCGCCCCACAGGTTGATCCAAAGCTTTTTGATGCTGGGCTACCCGTTTTTGGTATTTGCTATGGCTTTCAAGCAATGGCAAGTGCTTTAGGTGGAACAGTTGCAAAGACTGGCCTTTCAGAATTTGGTGCAACTGAACTTGAAGTTTCTAAAGCAGGCTGTTTATTTGCTGGACTGCCAACAAAACAAAACGTTTGGATGAGTCACGGTGACTCAGTCAAAGATGCACCAAAAGGATTTGAAGTCACTGCCTCAACAGCAGGAGCGCCCGTTGCAGCTTTTGAAAATCTCGATCGAAAATTTGCTGGCGTTCAATTCCATCCGGAAGTAATGCACTCAACTCACGGTCAAAAAGTATTGGAACACTTCCTTTATGACATTGCTGGGCTTAAACCAACTTGGACTGCGGCTGGAATTGTTGAAGATCAAGTTGCCCGAATCAAAACCCAGATTGGTGATAACCAAGTTATTTGCGCGTTATCAGGTGGGGTTGATTCAGCAGTTGCCGCAGCTCTAGTTCACAAAGCTGTTGGCGACAATTTAACTTGTGTTTTTGTTGATCATGGTTTGCTTCGCAAAGGCGAACGTGAACAAGTTGAACGAGATTACGTTGCCGCTACTGGCATTAAATTGGTAGTAATCGATGCATCCGAAAGATTCTTAAGCGAACTAGCTGGCGTTACCGATCCAGAAACTAAGCGTAAAACAATTGGCCGTCTCTTTATTCGAGTATTTGAAGATGCTCAGCGCGATTTAGTTGCCGCTGCAGGCAATAGTGGTAAGCCAATTAAGTTTTTAGTTCAGGGAACTTTATATCCAGACGTTGTTGAAAGTGGCGGTGGTACTGGCGCTGCAACAATCAAGTCCCATCACAATGTTGGCGGCTTACCTGAAGATTTAGATTTTGAATTATGCGAACCACTTCGTGAATTATTTAAGGACGAAGTTCGCGCGGTTGGCAGGCAATTAGGGTTACCAGAAGCAATGGTGCAGCGTCATCCATTCCCAGGACCTGGTCTTGGTATTCGAATTGTTGGCGCCGTTGATAAAGAGCGTTTGGATATATTGCGTGAAGCAGATGCAATTGTGCGCGAAGAAACAACTTCAGCTGGACTTGATGGTTCAATTTGGCAATTCCCAGTCGTGCTGCTTGCTGATGTGAGAAGTGTTGGCGTGCAGGGCGATGGCCGAACCTATGGTCATCCAATAGTGCTTCGTCCAGTTTCTAGTGAAGATGCGATGACTGCAGACTGGACTAGATTGCCTTATGACTTGCTGGCAAAAATTTCGACACGCATTACTAACGAGGTTCGTGAAGTAAACCGTGTTGTACTAGATGTAACCAGTAAGCCACCAGGCACGATTGAATGGGAATAATTAATGGAATTCGTTTATAACCTTTTAGTAGTACTTCACTTTGTAGGTCTATCTTCGCTTCTTGGTGGGTTCTTGATTCAGATGTCCAGTGCGACCAAAGGCATCAATATGGCTATGTTCCACGGCGCGCTAACACAACTTGTTACAGGCTTAGGCCTTGCGGGAATTCTTTCTGCAGAACTATTAGCTGACGAAACCGTTAATCACACGAAAATTGGGATCAAACTCGGCGTATCGCTAGCGGTTCTAGTTGTTGTACTTATTGGTCGTAAAGCAACAGGCGATGCAAAAAGTATGTGGGCGGCAGTTGGCGGTTTAACCCTGCTAAATGTTGTTGTGGCAGTTTTCATTTAATGCAGTTAAATGTTAATTTTCATTACAAATTAAAGACATTCAGTTAGGGAATTCAATGAAGGTTGCAATTGTTGGCGGCGGCGTAATTGGGCTGGGTGCTGCCTACGAATTACTTAAACAAGGTCATCAAGCGGTCGTGATTGATTCTGCTCAGATCGGTTCAGGCGCATCAGAAGGTAATGCTGGTTGGGTTGTCCCATCAGATGCAGCTCCAGTTGCAGCACCGGGGATGATTCTTAAGTCACTTAAGTGGATGTTGCATAGCGATAGCCCGCTTTATGTGAAACCTTCACTTAATCCGCAACATGTGAGATTCATGCTTGCTATGGCTACACATTGCAACACCAAAGATTACGAACAGGGCTTTCGATTAAATCAAATTCTTTGTAAAGACTCAGTAGCTCAGTTTGATCAATACAAACAAGAAGGTATTGATTTTGAGATGCATTCTGATGGACTGATTTATGCTCACGAGCATGAGTATTCGCTGGAAAAAAGAATTCACGGCCTGCCCTTAATTGAAGAATTCGGAATTATGGGCAAAGTGGTTTCAGGCAAAGAAATGTCAGAACTTGAACCAACTCTTCTTCCATCGCTTGCTGGCGGTGTGGTCTATGAACAATTTAGACATATTCGTCCAGGCACTTTTGTTGCTGGGTTATTGAAGAAATGTTTAGAACTTGGCTTAGAAGTTCGCGAACATGAGGAAGTTGTCGATGTTGTAATCGATAAGAACGTAAATGCTTTGATCACCACAAAAGGTCGAATTGAAGCCGATCAGTATCTGATCGCAAACGGTGCACATTCCAATCCACTAGGGAAGAAATTCAAAACTCGAATTCCAGTTCGCCCAGGTAAGGGATACAACGTTGAATTCCAACCATCTCCGATGCCACTTAAATATTCAGTAAACCTAACCGATGCCAAAGTTGCAGTGACTCCGCTAAATGCTGGAGTTCGATTTGCTGGCACTATGGAATTTGCCGGACTTGATCGAAAGATTAATCCTGCTCGTGTTGAGGCAATAAAGAATTCTGGAACTATATACTTCAAGGATTGGGATCCAAAAAACACCAAGCACACTGCTGCTTGGGCTGGCGCTCGTCCGATGACGGCCGATGGCATTCCAGTAATCGGTAAATTGCCTAAGTTTGACAACGCTTGGGTTTCTTCGGGACATGGAATGTATGGGGTCACTCAGGTCAAGGGAAGTTCTGAATTAATTGCTGACCTAATTATGGGTAAGCCAGTTGATAAACAAACAGAAGTTTTCTCGCCGAAGCGTTTTAACTAAAACTAAATCTAAAAGTAAAGCTGTCTGAATTAATCAGGCAGCTTTACTTTTTTGAATCCTTCTGCCAAGCGACCTGTAGGTAATCCAGCACGCTCCGCCCACATTGTTGCCCAGCCACGAGTCATGCCATCTAAATCTTCCATATGACCTACTTGGCTCTCATGAGCACTGATTGCTTGAACTTTGCGATCAAAATGTTCAGTGATATCAATCCAATGATTTGGTTCACTTGCACCTTGCAGGAATAACCAACTGACAGTCCAAGCTTCAAGGCCTTCTTGCTTGCGAAGTTCTGGGTAAGCATAAGGATTTCGCACTGCCGGATAAAGTGCGCGAGTAGTTGCTTCGCCAGCTGCCATGTGATCTGGGTGAGTAGCTGGTAAGCGTTCCCAATTACGTTCTGGTGTTTGGGTGATTACCAGTTGCGGCTTAACTTTACGCATTATGCGCACAATGTCACGTTGAACATCATGAGATGGTTCAAGATAACCATCTTTGTAACCAAGGAAATGAATATCTGTAACACCTAAAACTTTTCCAGCTGCTATCTGTTCTGCTCGGCGAATTGCCGGAATTTCACTTCGATCAGTTGCGTCATCAAATCCGCCAGCATCACCATCGGTGCAGATGCAATAAGTCACTGAAATACCAGCGTTTATCAGTGTGGCTACAGTTCCACCTGATCCAAAATCAACATCATCTGGGTGTGCAGTAACAACTAGAGCGCGCTGGACACCTTCTGGAATCCCAAAGTTTTCAGCATTAGTTTCAGTCACGCACTCAACTCTACGGGTGTCATTGCACGAACGTAGAATCGTACCTGTGCCGGCGCATCTATTAGACGATTTAAATGAACCGCAGCGCCAAGCCGTAACTCATAGCGGTAGCCCACTTCTTGTGGTGGCTGGCGCAGGTTCAGGTAAAACACGTGTGCTTACACGGCGTATTGCATATTTGTTAGCCCAGCGGAATGTTCACCCTGGCGAAGTTCTGGCTATAACTTTTACAAATAAAGCTGCCAATGAAATGAAAGAGCGTGTTGCTCACATTGTTGGACCCCAAGCAAGATCAATGTGGGTTTCAACATTCCACTCTGCCTGTGTTCGCATATTGCGCAATGAAGCTAAGCGCCTTGGCCTAAAGCCAACTTTCAGTATTTATGACATGCAAGATTCTGTTCGACTGATGACATTGGTGGCTAAAGATCTTGGAATTGATACCAAGATGTATTCAGCAAAATATTTACTTTCTCAAGTTAGTAATTTAAAAAATGAATTAATAGCTGAAGATGTGGCAATCAGTAGAGCGGTCACCCCGCAGGAACAAACTGTTGCCGAGGCTTACACCGAATATCAACGTCGATTAATGCGAGCCAGCGCGGTTGATTTTGATGACCTGATTGGTCACACAGTTGCTTTGTTCCAGGCTTTCCCAGATGCAGCAACGCAATATCATCGTCGGTTCCGTCATGTTTTAGTTGATGAATACCAAGACACAAACCATGCGCAGTATGTATTGATTCGCGAACTTGTTGGTGATGGCAAGGATGGAATTGAGCCTGCGGAACTCTGTGTTGTTGGTGACTCAGATCAAAGTATTTATGCATTCCGTGGAGCAAACATTCGAAACATCATGGAATTTGAGCGCGATTATTCAAATGCCAGAACTGTCGTGCTTGAGCAAAACTACAGGTCAACTCAAAACATTCTTTCTTCGGCAAATGCAGTTATTGATAAAAATTCTGGCCGACCGCAAAAGAACCTTTGGACTGCCGAAGGCGCTGGCGAGAAAATCGTTATATATTCGGCAGCCGATGAACATCATGAAGCCGATTTCATTGTGCGACAGCTGCGAGAATTAATTGATAAACATGGCTTTAATTACAAAGACATCGCGGTTTTCTATCGAACAAATAATCAATCAAGAAGTGTTGAAGAAGTCTTTATTAGAAGCGGTATTCCTTACAAAGTCGTTGGCGGAACAAGGTTCTATGAACGCAAAGAAATCCGTGATGCGCTGGCTTATTTGAGAGCGATTGTTAATCCAGCCGATGATGTTTCACTGCGCCGAATTATCAACACTCCTCGTCGAGGAATTGGTGACAAAGCTGAAGAAACCGTAGAACACTTTGCAAACCGCGAAAAAATTAGTTTTAGCGAAGCCATTGATCGAGTTAGTGAAATAAATACCCTGGCGGCAAGATCAGCTGGCGCACTTAAAGATTTTGGTGCCTTGCTAAATCTGCTTCGCGTCATGGATGATTCTGGCGCTGGTCCAGGTGAAATAGTGCACACAGTTCTTGAATCTTCAGGTTTATTAAAAGAATTAGCTGATAGTAAAGATCCGCAAGATGAAGTTCGCATTGAGAATTTAGCTGAACTTGAAAATGTGGCACGTGAATTTGAAGAACAATTCCAGTCTGAAAGTGAAGACAACCGAAAAGCAAGGCTTTCAGATTTCTTAGAGCGTGTCTCACTTGTTGCTGATTCCGATGAAATTCCAAAAGATGATGCTCATGGTGGCGTAGTTACCATGATGACTTTGCACACCGCAAAAGGTCTTGAATTTCCAGTTGTATTTTTAACCGGTATGGAAGAAGGCGTATTCCCACACCAGCGCTCGCTTGGTTCTGAAACTGAATTAGCCGAAGAACGTCGATTGGCTTATGTCGGTATGACACGTGCGATGCAGCGACTTTACTTAACCAGAGCAGCAGCACGTTCCACTTGGGGTCAACCAAACTTCAATCCCGAGTCTCGTTTCTTAACAGAAATCCCTGGTGAATTAGTTGATCGTCAAGGTGAAGAGTATTCACCACTTGGTCTAAGTGGAAGTGATTTCCAAAGACCAAAGAAGCGTGAAGAACCAGTAATGGTTTTAGAAGTTGGCGATCGAGTTTTGCATGACAAATTTGGAATGGGAACTGTTATTTCTGTTCAAGGGCAGAATGAAAAAGCCGAAGCAACAATTGACTTTAAGAGTGCTGGACAAAAGCGATTATTGCTTCGGTATGCACCTGTAGAAAAGTTATAGTTTCGTTTTGAAACTAACTACTCAGAGGTTCCCCATAGCCAACCAGCTGGATTAACAAATTCGCCGTCTTTGAGAACTTCGAAGTGTAAGTGGGGACCAGTTGTGTTACCTGTTGAACCAGATAAACCAAGATTTGTTCCTGCGGTAATGGCACCTAGTCCAACGAAAAGTTTGGACATGTGGTTATAAGTGGTCTGGAAACCATCACCATTTTCAATCACGATTCGGTAACCGTATGAGCCTTCGTAGCCTGCTTCGATAACAACTCCAGATGCTGCTGCATAAACAGGCGTTCCAATTGGAACATCGAAATCAAGACCTGTGTGAACGCCACCAGACCAAATTCGACCAAGTTGACCGAAGCGAGCAGTTAATTGGTAACCAACTTGAACTGGAACAATAACTTTGCCAACAGCAAGAATTCGCTGTTGCTGAAGAATAATTGCTTTTTTCTGGTCCTCTGCCTTTTTGATTGCTGCGGCAACTTTTGCTTCAGCCTCAGCTGCGGCAGCTTTTGCTAAATCTTGTTGTTGGACTAGAAGTTGGGCTCGCTGATTAGCGTCATCTTGCACCTGAGTGACTAGAAGATCAAGATCCTCCGCAGAGGCTGCAATCGATTGGATTGCGCGAACATCCGTATTTTTTAAAGTCGGAGTGGTGTCGATGACGGCAGTTAGGTCAGTACCTGGATCTGCCACTGTTGAAGCTTGGGCAGAAGCTTCTGCTTCAGCCAAAGTGTCGCGGTTATCTGAACGACTAGCTGCAGCAGCACGATTTGAAAAGGCTGTTGCTACGACTGGAGTCTTGATAACAGGCAGGGAAGTAGTGGTGTCATCAGCCTTTTTAACAACGGTTGCGTTCATTGTTGGGATAGCGCTACCGCCGGTGACAATTACTGAGCTGACACCGGCAAGGCCAGCTAGTGCGGACACAGAATTTGGTTTAACAATCTTCTTTTTCGGTGCGCTATGGCGACCAGAACGGTGGCGACCGCGTGCGTTATCGCTCACTTGTTGCCTCCCGCCAAGCCTTAAAGGTTGAAAATTACTTATTTCTCTATTCTTTTTTACCCGAGAAATGCTTATTTTGGAAACCAAAATGTGATGTCGGGGATAAAAGTGACATAACTAATGTTTAAATTTCGCTTTTTTGCCAAGAATTGCCTAGTTCTAGGGGTTAATCAATACCTATATTTATGTGACTTGGCTCACCATAAATACTGTGTTTCGTAATTGCCTATATTTATAGACGTGAGCAAAGAGCCATCCCAAAATAACAAGCCAATTAAGGTTTTGGTGGCTAAAGCCGGTTTAGATGGTCATGATCGTGGAGCCAAGGTTGTGGCTCGTGCATTAGAAGATGCCGGCGTTGAAGTTCAATACACCGGGTTGCACCAAACACCACAACAAATAGTGGATGCTGCCATTGCAGGGCAAGTGGCTGGGATCGGCATCTCAGTTCTATCGGGGGCCCACCCAACCTTGTTCCCAGATGTGATCAACTTGCTCAAAGAACAAGGCCGTCAGGACATAAAGGTATTTGGCGGTGGTGTTATCCCAACTGATGACATTCCTGAATTGATTGAAGTTGGCGTTCAAATAATCTTCACACCTGGAACACCACTTTCCACTGTGACTAGCTGGGTAATAGAGAACCTGCGTTAAACCAATTTTTGCCCGTGACCTAATCTTGTCTATTAGACAAACACAACGATGTGAATTTAACGCAGACGTTGGTTAAAGAAAGTGCCGTCTCGTGGACTTATACGAATACCAAGCAAAAGAGTTATTTGGAGCGCACAGCGTTCCGGTTGTTCCCGGTTTTGTTTGCACAACACCGCAAGAAGCAAAGGACGCTGCCGAAAAAATTGGATCAGCCGTTGTTGTTAAAGCTCAAGTTAAAACTGGTGGTCGCGGAAAAGCTGGTGGCGTTAAGTTAGCGCAATCACCACAAGAAGCATTTGATCGCGCATCAGACATTCTTGGCCTAGACATTAAAGGTCACATTGTTCGCAAAGTATTAGTTACTGCAGCTGCTGATATCGCTGAAGAATATTACGTTTCGTTTTTACTTGATCGCTCAAACCGCACTTTCCTAGCGATGGCAAGCGTTGAAGGCGGCATGGACATCGAAGAAGTTGCAGCAACTAAGCCAGAAGCACTTGCAAAAATTTCAGTTGATGCAATTGAAGGCTGCACACCTGCAAAGGCAGCCGAAATTGCAGATGCTG
>JBEGTB010000095.1:0-5067 GCA_041179585.1 Actinomycetota bacterium | reverse complement strand
TCGTGGATCGAATGGTCGCGAACTGGATCTTGCCTGACCAACCGGTCGCGAACAAGAGCGATCGTCATCAAACCTTCGATCACTGGAAGTAGATTTTGAACAACTTGGCTATTTGTAGCTGACCAGATAGCTCGGTGGAAATCGGTGTGAGCCTGGCTTCGGATTAAGGCATCTGGATGATTTTCCAGTTCTTCATATTCTTCCCAGGCTTGTTCTATTTGTTTAAGGCCATCACCTGTTGGATCAGCATAAATCAGCTGAACGGTCATTAAATCAAGTGCTTCGCGAAGTATTGCAAGATCCATGATGTCTTTGGCATCAACGTCGGCAACTTCAATTCCTTTATATGGCACCTGAATCAGGATGCCTTCGCGGGTTAGTTGCTGGATGGCTTCGCGGATAGTTGGGCGGCTTACGCCAAGTGAATCAGCTAGTTCAAGTTCGGTTAACTTTTGCCCTAACTTGATTGCACCAACAGCAATGCCTCGCTTAATTTCCTGCACGACACTTTCTTTACGAGAGATCGATCGCACCGGGCTAAGCGAGGCGTTGCTGTTGTTAGTCATTAATACAATTTATACGGTCTTTACTCCTGCCACTTGCAATAAAGACTTAAGTGTTGCCTTATCTGCAGCACTTAGTGGCTGAGATGGGGTGCGGCTTGGGCCAGCGGAATGACCGATGATTTCATGACCTGCTTTAACAGCGCCGATGTAGTCAACGGATTCCATAAATGCGGCAATTGGGAAGATCTTCTTCCATAATTCAAGACCTTTAACCATGTCATGCTTAACTGCAACAACATCCCAAAGCTGAGCTGATAGTTCAGGAATGAAACCAGCCATCCCCCAAACAGATGCTTTAGCGCCAAGTGACATGCCTACGAAAGTTAGGGTGTCCCAGCCATTGAATGCCTGGATCTTGTCAGCCTTGGTTAGAAGCAGGTTGCTAAGTGTCGGTGCATCACCTGAAGTGTCCTTCAAGAAGTTGACGCCATCGATCTGGCCGATTTCAGCGAACTGATCTGCAGTTAGCCGAACACCAGTAACCCCAGGGATGTTGTAGTACATGATTGGGATGGTAATTGCATCTGCAACGGTCTTTAAGAATATCTTTAGTGATTCAAATGACGGTGGATCGTAGTACGGTGGAAGCAACATGATTGCATCTGCGCCAACGCTTTCTGCATGCTTGGCTAGTTCAACTGCGCGAGCTGTTGAAGTTGAACCGATGCCTGGACAAACTGGAACTCGGCCAGCAGATGCTTTAACAAATTCAGTGATAACAGTTTCGTACTCTGCATCGGTTAGGTGCATGAATTCACCGGTTGACCCTGTTGGCACAAGGCCATGAACGCCAGCTGCGATCATGCGATCAACATGAGTTTTGATTGCCGGAACATCTAGTGAGAAGTCTTCTTTGAATGGTGTTGGGCAGGCAACCAAGATGCCAGTCAACTGTGTGCTTTTGTGAGCCATATTCGGCAGTTACCTTTCAACGGAATAGGATCAATTTAATTATTGTCAGACAATCTGTCAATCAATTGGCAAGTATATTTTACGCAAGCCCGGAAAGCAGGTTAAGCCAAATGAGGACCAAATTCCTTGGAAACCTAGAAGTTAGTGAAATTGGCTTGGGCGCGATGCCTATGTCTTGGGGGTATGACTACAAGAGCGCTGACCCAGCTGAATCCAAAGCCACCTTGCACCGAGCTGTTGAGATCGGTGTGACCTTAATCGACACCTCAGATGTCTATGGCCCTTTCACAAATGAAACCTTGATCGGTGAATGTATTTCAGCTGATGGCCTGCGCGACAAAGTTCAACTAGCAACCAAAGTTGGTTTAATTTTTGAAAGTGCTCAAAGCTACGGCCGCGATGCCAGTCCAGAGCACATCCGCAAAGCTTGCGATGCATCACTTAAGCGTCTGCAGACTGACCGTATAGATCTGTATCAATTGCACCGTGTTGATCCAAATACTCCAATTGAAGAATCCATCGCCACCATGGCCCAGCTCGTTGCTGAAGGCAAAGTTCGTCACATCGGTTTATCTGAAGTATCAGTTGAAGAAATTAAGCAAGCTCAGGCGATCCATCCAATTGCAAGTGTGCAAAGCGAACTTTCAATCTGGACTTCTGAGAACGTTGACAATGGCGTTCTTGATTACTGCAATAACAACAACATTGGCTTCTTGGCTTTTTCTCCCCTGGGCCGAGGATTTTTAACTGGGAAATTAGATAGTTCAAAAATTGGTGAGGATGATTTCCGTGCCGGAAACCCTCGCTTCACTGATGAAGCACTTGCTGCGAGCCAGGCGATTGTTGATGGCATTCAAAAAGTGGCTGATCGCCATGGTGTCACTTCAGCGCAAATTTCACTCGCCTGGATTACGGCCCAAGGTCCAAATGTGGTTCCAATTCCAGGAACAAAACGTCGCAAATGGCTTGAAGAAAATGCAAAAGCTGGCGAAGTTAAATTAACTGCGCAAGACTTAAGTGAAATTGCAAGTCTTCCTAAACCAATCGCCCCTCGCTACTAGGAGTAATCATGAGTGAAAAATATTTACCTCGCTTTGAAGGCAAAGTAATTGTGGTTACCGGCAGTGGTGGCGGAATTGGCACAGCCATTGCTCAGCGCTTTGCCCGGGAATCTGGCCAAGTAGTGGTTACTGATACCAATATTGAAGGCGCAGAGGCCACAACAAAATCAATTGTTGATGAAGGCCTGAAGGCTGTCACGATTATTGCTGATATTTCAAATCGCGATGCCTGCTACAAATTAATCGAAGATACTGTGGCCAAGTTTGGCAAGATTGATGTCCTTATTAATAACGCTGGTATTAACCGCCGCGGGCCGCTTATGGACTTAACTGACGAGGACTGGGATCTAACTCTTCAAGTTAATGTCACCTCAATGTTCCACTTATGCCGTGCTGCAATCCCACACATGATTAAAGCTGGTGGCGGTGCGATTGTTAATACTGCTTCACAGTGGGGTTTGCACCCAGCACCTGGTCACATTGCGTACAACGTAAGTAAATCTGCCGTTGCTTCCTTTACCCAGAACTTGGCTCGCGACTACGCACCGCAAAAGATTCGGGTTAATGCTGTTTGCCCTGGTGAAATTGGAACGCCAATGCTTCAAAAGGCGGCAGAGCGAAAAGGTTTAACGTTTGCCGATTTCGACAAGATGGTGCCGTTTGGTCGCATTGGTAGGCCAGATGAAGTTGCAGCATTAATGGCGTTCTTGGCATCAGAAGAGGCCGAATTTATGTGTGGGTCACTTGTTGAGATAACTGGTGCGCAACCAGTTGCTTAAAATTCTCACTAGGTAGCATGTAATAGTGAGTGCACCCAATAAAGATGAGATTTATGCAGCTGCACAGCGCGCTGTTTTAGGTACATTCTTTTTCATTGGCGTTCCAGTGGGCATGCTTGTGCCCCGCCTTGCTGAAATCAAAGAGCAAGTTAGTGCCGGCGATCTAGCTTTTGGGTCGGCTATCGCACTAGGCGGTCTTGGCGCAGTTGTTGGAAATTACGTAGGAGCCAGGTTCGTTCATCACTACGGCAGTCGCCCGCTTGCCAGGATTGCAATATTTTTGAGTTTGATCGCAAACGTTTCAAATGCTCTAGCGCCAGATGTTCCAGCATTAGCTTTTGTCGCGTTCTTTGGTGGATTTTCATATTCAGCAGCAAACATCGCATTAAATAGTCAAGGTGTCTTGGTCGAGCAACACTTAAAGCGCTCTTTCCTACCAAAAGGTCATGCCTACTGGGCAATCGGCGCAATGTCATTTGGTTTCGTCTCGAGTTTTCTTGCCCCTTACATTTCCCCGCTAACAGCACTTATCATCGGCATCTGCCTAAGCATGGTTGGCTTTATTTATTTCACCAAAGAACTTCTGCCAATTGAATTTGATGACCGGCCACACGATGATCCAACCCAATTACCAAGGCATGAAAGTATTCCTTCAAGTACTTTCAGATTCTTGATCTTAATTGCTGTTGGCCAATGGCTTGGCACGGTTGCTGAGTTCGCAACCGGTGACTGGAGTTCTGTTTTGTTGCGTGAAAGTTTTGGTATTGCAATCGGTCCAAATGGATATGGCTATGCATTTTTTATGATGGTGCTTTTAGTGGCAAGACTTACGGCACCAAAACTTATTGATAAATATAGTTTGCCTAAAGTCATCCGCACCGAAGGATTAATTGGTGCAACTGGATTTATTATCTTCTTGCAGCTTGCCAATGAATTTCACACCACCAATTCGCAATTAACTCTTATTTTTGCAGTGGTCGCATTTGGTTTTGTTGGACTAGGTGTTGCAAACATGCCAGCTGGATATTATTCAGCTGCTGGTCGCATCCCGGGATTACCCAGCGCAAGAGGCCTTATGGTGGCTGGTTTATTCACATCAGCACTTTCATTAGCGGGTCGTATCGGGTTAGCCTCAGTTTCGCAAAACATCAGTTTGGTATTTGCTTTAACCTTGACAGGCTTTGCATTATTGATCGCCTCAGTTTTGAGTTACTTACTTGATCCAACTAGATCGGATGCTAACGCAATCAAGCGCTAGGAGTAGTCATGAAAACAATAAAAGTGATTACCGTGCTATCTGCAGCACTACTCATAACCGCTTGCAATCCCCTAAAGCCAGTAGTTGATATTCCAGAAGGAAAGATTGTTGGCTGCGAAAACATAAAGGTTGATGAAAGCCTGGCAACAGGTTTGATTCTTGATTGCATGGATGGCAAATCAAAAATCGATTTAACTGCCATAAAAGGTCCAGCAGTAGTTAATTTCTGGGGTTCATGGTGCGGTCCATGTCGTGAGGAAATTCCATACTTTGTTGACTTAGCAAATTCATTGCCAGATGGCTTGGTTTTAATTGGTGTTGATCGAGAAGAAAAATCGGCAGAAGCAGCCGAAAAATTCATTAAAGATTTTGGGATCAATTACCCGCAATTAACTGACCCAACCGGATTAAGCAAGTCGCTAGTTGGCCTTAGTGTTCCAGTGACAATTTTTATTAATGAAAACGGCGAAATTGTTTATCAGCATGTCGGC
>JBEGTB010000094.1:0-10600 GCA_041179585.1 Actinomycetota bacterium | reverse complement strand
CCGCGTGGTGGATTAGTTAACCAAGCGGTTAGTTCTTTAGAGACAACGTTGTTCACGATCTTGCTAGCAGCAGGTGTTCCAAGGATTTCCTTAGTCTGGCCTTCAAACTGTGGTTCAGATACACGAACGGTGACAACGGCAACTAAGCCTTCTTGCACGTCATCTTTGATTACTGCATCTTCGTTTGGTTTAACTAGGCGCTGAACTTTTAACTGTTCGTTAATAACTTTTACTAAAGCCCGATCAAAGCCTTGAACATGCGTTCCACCTTTTGGTGTGGCAATGATGTTCACGTATGACTGAACAGTGGTGTCATAACCTACGTTCCACATCAAAGCAATATCAACACCCATGTCACGTTCAACTTCTTTAGGTGTCATGTGGCCTTGGTCATCTAAAACAGGAACCGTTTCATGGAAGTGACCCTTGCCATGCAATCTAATAATTGGGGTTACCGCTTCCCCACTTGAAAGGAACTCTGCGTATTCAGATATGCCACCGCTGTGAGAGAACGTAACAGTCTCGTCGGTGCGCATGTCAGTTACGACAATTTTTAGGCTTGGCACCAAGAAAGTTGTTTGGCGAGCCCTGGCATGAATTGCTTCGATATCAAAAGCAGCATCAGCTGTAAATATCTGGCGATCGGCCCAGAATTTAATTCGGGTTCCGGTAAAAGTCTTCTTTTCAGGTTTACCAAGTTTTCTTAGCCCGCTTTGCTTGGTGAACTTAGAATTCTCATCTTTGCCAGCAAATAAACCGGGGGTTCCGCGGAAAAATGACATGGCATGGGTGTTTCCACCACGATCAACTTCAACATCTAGCCTGCTTGAAAGCGCGTTAACTACAGATGCGCCAACACCATGTAAACCGCCAGAAGCGGTGTATGAACCGCCGCCGAATTTACCGCCAGCGTGAAGTTTGGTCATAACAACTTCAACACCAGTTAGCTTAGTTTTTGGTTCGACGTCTACTGGAATTCCGCGGCCATCGTCGTGAACTTCAGCAACGGTATCTGAGTGCAAAATAACTTTGATGTTGCGGCAGTGGCCTGCTAGAGCTTCATCAACTGAATTGTCGATAATTTCCCAAAGACAATGCATAAGACCACGGCCATCAGTTGATCCGATGTACATACCTGGACGCTTACGAACTGCATCTAATCCCTCAAGGACAGATAAATGTGCCGCGCTGTAATCACTGGATGAATCAACATCTTCTGAAATTTGTGCCTTGGCTTTAGGTGCCGGTGATGCTTTTTTCTTTGCAGCGGATGCAGATTTCTTAACAGCCATAACCTTTTAAGACTAGGCAATATTTGGCGATATTCGCGGATTACGCGCCGACTTTGTGCATTTGAGAAACTCTTCGCCAGTAGTGAACTTAGCGAATGCGGCGTGTCTGATGTCAGTAAAGCCTGCCAGAATTACAGAATAGAAAACTAATACGCGAAGTATTTAAGAACTAACGAGGTGCCAAGTGACTGCAACAATAACCCGCACGCCGATGACTGCATCGGATCGTTGCGACCGTTGTGGAGCACAAGCACATGTTCGAGTATTTCTAGAAAGTGGCGCTGCCTTGCAGTTCTGTGGACACCACTTCCGTGAACACGAAGTGCGCCTACGTAGCGTCGCGGTTGATGTTCAAGATGAACTAGAAAAAATCGATCAATAAAGATTAAAAAGCAAAAGGCCTGGCATTTCTGCCAGGCCTTTTGCTTTGTCTTACTTAGATTTTGATGGGCTTGCTGAAGGTGTTGCACTTGGTGATGTGCCAGCAGCCTTACCTGCGGTGAAAGTTACGCTACCTTCATCCACAGGGATTAGCTCTACCCAAGTATTTCCAGGAAGAGTTCCAATAATTGCACCGGCTTTATCGGTCATAGTTACTGGTGACTTAACATCTGGTTTTGACCAAGTGATTGCGGTCATCTTGTTACCGGCAAGAACGTATCCTTCACCAGTTCCTTCAAGAACTGTGCGTGGAACGTATCCGCCAGCTGGGTCTTTGTAACCAGCATCAACAGTGGTGATCTTCATTACTACAACGTTGGTTGCTGAAAGCTGCACGCCTGATTTGTCCATGTGGGCCTTAGAGCCATCGTCACGAACCCAAACGCTCTTGGCTTCATCCCAAGTCCAATTTGGCTTGTTGCCTTTTGAAAATTCCAAGGCAATCTTTGCGGTTGGTTCACCTGTTGCAGTTGCAGCGGTTAGCGCTGTTGTTGGCTGAACAAACCATCCAGTTGCCACAGACTCAGCAGCGGCGTTGCTAGCGATGATGTCTAGCGGGTATTGGAAAAGGTTGTGCGGGGCTGGATGGTAGTTGGTTCGGTGGAAACCAATGCCACCTTCATAGATGCGAACAATGTTAATTGGCATGTTTTGATCCATGTACGCAATGGTCACGCCAGCAGCACCTGATGCCACAAAGTAGTCGGCAACTGGGCTAGCGATCGAAGCATCTACGTGACGAGCTGAGCGAACTGGGCCAGCTTCTTCAGGAACATTTGATTGGTAGAAAGTTGCGAAGCGAGTCATCCCGCCTTCAACTAGTTCTTCCACGACTAAGTCAGCATCGGCTAGACCTGATTGTGGGCGAACTGACGGATCGTTTTCGATCTTCATCATGATTACTGGCTGAGCAGCTGCGCCTTCTGGTCCAGGCATCTGAGTAAGCGGCCAGATGTTTCCAGCAGCAACTGGTTGATCCTGCGGGGCAACTACTTCTTCTGCATCATTACCGCAGGCAACTAGAACCATGCTGGTAGCGACTGCGATCACGGCAAATTTATGCGCCTTGAAGTTCATCTTTGTTATTCCTCGGGTTTGGTTGTTTCTAGTCTAGATAATCACGTAAGACTTGAGAGCGACTTGGATGTCGGAGTTTTGACATAGTTTTGCTCTCAATTTGGCGGATACGTTCGCGGGTAACCCCGTATACCTTGCCAATTTCATCCAAAGTCTTTGGTTGACCGTCAGTTAAGCCGAATCTCATTTTCACAACGCCAGATTCGCGCTCAGAAAGTGTGTCTAGAACTGAATCAAGCTGCTCTTGCAAAAGTGTGAATGACACCGCATCAGCTGGAACGATAGCCTCAGAGTCTTCGATTAAGTCACCGAATTCGCTGTCGCCCTCTTCACCAAGTGGTGTGTGAAGTGAGATTGGTTCGCGGCCATACTTTTGAACTTCAACAACCTTTTCAGGTGTCATGTCTAGTTCACGAGCTAATTCTTCGGGTGTTGGTTCGCGGCCAAGATCTTGAAGCATCTGGCGTTGAACACGAGCCAACTTGTTGATGACTTCAACCATGTGAACTGGAATACGAATAGTTCTTGCTTGGTCAGCCATCGCGCGAGTGATTGCCTGACGGATCCACCAAGTTGCGTAAGTCGAGAACTTATAACCCTTGGTGTAGTCGAATTTTTCAACGGCACGGATTAGACCTAAGTTACCTTCTTGGATTAAGTCCAAGAAAAGCATGCCACGGCCGGTGTAACGCTTGGCAAGAGAAACTACAAGACGAAGGTTTGCTTCAAGTAAGTGGTTCTTAGCACGCTGACCATCTTCAGCAATCCATTCGTAGTCACCTTGGCGACGATCCTTAAATGGCCCGCGGGTTGCTAGAAGTTCTTCAGCGAAAAGTCCTGCTTCGATGCGCTTAGCAAGTTCAACTTCTTCTTCAGCGTTAAGAAGTGGAACTTTACCGATCTGCTTTAAGTAGTCCTTGACCGGATCTGCGGTGGCGCCAGCAGTTACAACTTGTTGCACTGGTTCGTCGGTGTCATCAACATCTGAAATAACAAGTGCGTCGGCATCTGCAATTTCAGCCGCAGCAGTTTCAACATCTGCTAAATCTTCAGCAATAATTACTTCTGCTTCTGCTTCAACTTCAGCTGCTACTTCGATATCAACTTCGAGATCTTCAATTTCGATCTCTTCTAAATCTTCTATGTCCTCGTCATCATCCGAGGCTTTCCCTTTGCCTTTACCTTTTACTGGTTTTTCGGCAACTGCTTTTTTACCTGGTTTGGTAGCAGCAGATTTTTTGGCTGGTTTTGTTGCTGCAGCTTTTTTAACTGCTTCTTTTTTTGCTGAAGTCTTAACAGCTGATTTCTTAACGGGCACTGCAGTTTTAGTTGCACTCTTTTTTGCAGGTGCGCTTTTAGTTGCAGCTGCTTTACTTGGTGCAGATTTTTTTGCAGAAACTTTTTTTTCAGCAACTTTTTTAGTTGGTGCTGCTGCTTTCTTCGCGGCCACTAATGCCTCATGTTTCTTTGGTCGACCAATAACAAGGGCCCTTGTCAAGCAATTGCTTAACTTGGGCGGCACCCATTTCTAGGTACACCCCAATTCTACAAGCCTGGCTGACAGAACTTTAACCGCCCCGAATTCGCCAAAAGTGAACCAACAATTGGCTACTTAATCAGCACTGAACGGCCCTGTTTAATCAAAAGCTCCTGGGTCACGTTTTGGGTTAAGACTTGCCCACCTGTGGCAAATGATCCAATTCCTTCGATGTCATAAGTGGCCTGCCAGAAAGTGGTCACATTTAAATTAAATAAGCCAGGGCTTCGATAAAGGTGGGAAATCTGCTTACTTGGGTATGGGGCGCCGGGAACTGACTTCCATTCAACGTTTCCATCACCCCAGATCCAGCGCCAGTTCGCATATGCATGAATCGAAACTTGGCGACCTACTAATTGAAATGAGCTTGGATTAAATTCGCGGGCCTGATTTACCCAAGCGATAACTGGAATTACGGTTAGTGATCCATCTGGCGGCGCGGTATTTAATTCAAGCGATGGCACATAAGTAATTACTAAATCTGAAATGCGCCGCTCTACATCTGCTCTAGTGGGTGGCTTGCCACTTCCCCAGCAAACACTGCCAATTACTGAAAGTGTTGATTTGCTGATTCCAAACCAAACTCGATATTTAATTTCACCTGCTGGGCAAGAACTGACTGAATGCTGACATAAACCTTCAGCGTCATACATACAAAAAACTGTGTAAGCCCAAGTACAACTGGCGCAGCTGGCAACCGCAGTTTTTGAATCCCCGCCGCCGCTAAAACTGCTGGGAAGCAATAATCCACCAGTTCCGATATATGCTGCGGTTTCGTTATTGCCAACAACTTCGGTGGCTTTTGCTGGTGTGGCCAATAAGCCGCAAAACAATGCGGCAATAATCAAAACTCGAAATGGCGATTTCATGTAATAAGTCATGCAGATTTCAGCAACTGCCCACCTGAACATTTACCAAACTGTGGATTAAGCCGCCCCGGATAAACACTGTTCTGGGCTAACGGCAGCAAGTGAATCTGCCCACACCCTTGGCGGAATGCCATGCACTAGAGCAACATCTAACAGCCGGGCAAGTGAATAGGTTGGATCTGCAGTTAAGGCAATTATTAATGCTTCTTTGGTTTGTTCCAAGTCTTCATCAAGCCAATGGCAACCAGCCTTAATAGTGCCAAGTGTTGCCTTTTCATGTTCCTGGCATTTTGTTAAAAGCAGCTCTAAATTTTTGGCAGTTTGGTATCGAAATTCTTGGTGGTCGTATAGATAGCGAAGAACTCCATCTCTAATTGGTATTTGCATAAGAGCATCAATGACTTTTTGAGGTTTTTTAATTTTTGAGTCGGATTGAAGTTCCGCACAAACAAAATCGCGAAGTTTTTCTAATTGGGTTAAATCCATTTGCGAATGATGACAAGTGAACCGACGTAAGCGGAATCACTTGATTGTTTCTTGTGGGAAATTTGCAGGTGTGAAAAAGCACTGGGAAATAAAAGACACCCAGTGGTCCGGTGGCTTCCCCTCCGCCGTCACACTGGGTGCTAGAGATAAATGTAGACAGGGTCCTTGGCGCGCCTTGGTAAGACACGCCGAAATGAACCTTTGTGAAAAAGGGTGCAAGCAGGCATCCAAAAACCGACCCCACTGCGTTACTGGCGGGACTGATGTGCCAAAGTTTTTCTATGAAG
The DNA here is from genome assembly GCA_041179585.1 of Actinomycetota bacterium. GTDB lineage: Bacteria > Actinomycetota > Actinomycetes > S36-B12 > UBA5976 > UBA5976. Next base: position 4,611 of record JBEGTB010000094.1, on the reverse strand, counting down.
TTAGACCACGTCTCTTACGCAGTGCTCAATAACGAGCTTGGCGACACTGTGCAGCGTATTGGTGCTGAACTCGGCGCCTCTTTTATTGATGGTGGCAAGCACCCTCGCTTTGGCACTCGCAACTTCATCCTTCCGCTTAGCAATGGTTCATACATCGAAGTTGTTGCGCCACTTGATCACCCGGCTGCTGAAAGCGTTCCTTTCGGTCAGGCAGTTCGTCGTCGTGCTGAAAGCGGGGGTGGTTGGATGTCTTGGGCACTACAAGTTGATGACTTAAGTCCCCTTGAATCTCGCATCGGCCGTGATGCTGGCGAAGGGCACCGAGTTCGTCCAGATGGTGTTGACATTCGTTGGAACCAAATCGGTGTTATTGATCTTTTAGAAGACCCGCAACTGCCGTTCTTCATCAAGTGGAACGATTTAGGTCAACACCCGTCCAAGTCCGGTTCAAACCCAATTTCAATTACCCAAATCGCACTTTCAGGCGAGAAGTCAGCAGTGAGTTCATGGCTTGATTCATCATTTGATGTGGTGGCAAACGAAGTGAACCTAGTTTGGGTTAACGAAGATGAAGATGGCATCACAAGTGTTAGCTTCAAAACGCCTAATGGCGAAATCGTAATCGACTAAAACTGACTTGTTATTTGCCTATTTATCTGGGTAATTTATCTAGGTAATAAATCGGCTGTTATGCCAAGCCTTGGCTGATCAACTGTTTGGACATATTGCTCAACTGGGCCATAACTATTAATTAAATGTGGCAGGAATTTGGCCACCACTAGTGCGTCATCGTATGCCGAGTGGGCTAATTGCTGATCAATTCCATAGTGCCCAGTTACGGTTGCAAGTTTGTAGTTTGGCAGCTGAAGAACCTGGCGGCTTAGCCAATAAGTACAAAGCCCTGGCATTCGGTTTAATTTAACCCCTGCGCGGTAAGACTCAGCTGAAATAAATCCTTCATCGAATTTGGCATGGTGGGCGACAAATACTGCCCCATCAAGTAAATCTGCGAATTGATCGTATACCTGTTTGTAAGTTGGCGCGTTTTCGACCATGTCAATTGAGATGCCATGGATGTGTTTAGCGCCAGTTGTTCCAGTTAGCGGATTAATTAAAGTTGAAAGCGATCTCTTGATTGTTCCATCGGCGCTTAATCTAACCGCGCCAAGTTCAACTATGCGATCTTCTTTCCACGCGGCAAACCCGGTGGTCTCAACATCAACGACAACGTAATCTGCTTCGTAATTTAAGTGACCGCCAGTTCCGCTGTAGTGCAGAAAATTACCTTTCTTGCCAGGTATCGCAAAGCGATCATCATCTGACATAAAGGTGCACTCCTTTTTTGGTTACTTGCAATCTACTTTGCACATCAGACAACTTGGTAAGAGGCTGGCTAAAACCTAACTAGAAAGAAAATAGGCTTGGGTTATGAAATTTAAGTGGCTACTCATCGCAATTGGCAATAGCCTTCTGGTTTCAGCTTGTGCTGGCGCCACTGATTCAAATGGTCTAGCCACCGGCACAGTAATCACATCAAATACCAATCCAGCAATCCCGACTTTGACTTCGGAAAATTCAACGGTTGATTGTTCTGGCTGGGCAAGTGGTGCTAAAACATTTATCCGACAGCAAGGTCACATCACCATCAATAAAACGATTTATGGTGTTGCCACATTTGCCTGCGGTCAACCAGATTCGGAATTTGGTGATGAATTTGTCGAATCCTTTGTTTATGACAAAGGTATTTGGGCAGGTAACGGTCTTGTATCTGGCACTAACGAAAAATTTGTCACCACAAGTGCCTGCGTTTCAGGCACTGAAATCATTTGTCCAGCTGCAAATACCAAAAATGGTCCAGATGATTTAACGTATGGAAAATTAATTATTTACCAAAAAGATGGCGGCCTAGCTTGGCGCTACGAAGCAAATAAATAGACCAACTCAAATTATTAATTAAGGCCTTGATTGGTGCCAAAGCGCCACATGTGAATTCTCTGCTACAAATTCACTCATCGGCCCTTCAAATTCCAGCACAACACATTCACACGGTGACATCACTTGGCCATACCCAGCTCGGCTGGCTAAATCGCTAACCCCAGGATTGTGGGCAACAATCATCACATCTTGATGTTCTGCGCCAAGTTCTCGAATTAGTGCTTCCAAGGTTGAACTGCCGGCGTTATATGCGCGATCATCGCTAATCATTTCAATGTCTAAACCAAGACCTGTAAAAGTGTGTTGGGTGCGCCTTGCTGAACTGACGATCGCAAGGTCTAACTCATGCAGGTTTAGTTTTAACCACTGCCCCATTAACTGAGTTTGCAACTGACCGTATTGCGTTAAGGAACGTGAGTGATCACGCATTCCTGGTTCGGCCTGGGCGTGCCGAAGGATATAAACGCGACTCACGGACCAGCACCAACCTTGGAAATGTTGATCGCAGCAATCTGCGCTCCTCGCTCTAAGGCAGCAGAACGATCAGCATCGCTTATTGCAAACCAATCGGAATGTTCAACTAGAACCGAAATGAGCCCTGCTAAGAACGAATCACCTGCGCCAGTGGTATCAAGCACTTGCACTTCTTTAGCTGCAACCTGGCAGACTTCTTGACCAAAGCGCAACCACTTAGCTCCCAAAGGACCTTGCTTAACCACAAGATCGCTAACTTGCGACGTCCAGTCTGGGTGATCAAGAAGAGCGAATTCATCTTCATTAGCCAGAATCAAATCAGCTTGTAGTAAATACTGCCTAACTAAATCAACGCCAACTTCGGCAATTGGTGCGCTAGATGCCGCATCAAGAACAAATCTGGCTGAATTATTTTGAACCAATTTGGCCACATCCAAGGCAAGTTCTCTGGTTTCAGGACGCAAGAATGAATAAGTACTCATGACAACAACTGAAGAAGAATTAATCAGTTCGGTTTCACTCTGGCCCAATTTGAAATGCAGATTTGCAGCCGGATCGGGAAGCATTGTGCGCTGCCCATCCTGGCCAACCAAAATAATGCAGGTGCCAGACCTGCTTCCAGAAATTACCTGCAGGTTTGATGCATCCAGGTTGCCTGCACTTAATTGCTCACTAATCCACTGGCCCAGTAAGTCATCGCCAATAGCTGCCAAAAAATTAACATCAGCTTTTGTTGTCGCCAGCCACATCGACATGTTGCACGGTGATCCGCCAAGGTTTATTGAATTTGAAGTCTGTGTATCTGAATTAGCTTGCAACGGTTCACGCAGCATACTAACGATGTCAGCGTTGACATCACCAATAACGCAGATTTTTGACATCTTTATTTGCTTGCAGCAGCAGCAATCTGGCCAGCCAATTTGGCATTGGCATTAATTAAAGTCACATTGACTTCAAGTGATTGATTATTTGTTTGAGTATGGAACCAATCAAGTAAGAATGGTGTGACATCTTTACCAACCACGCCGCGCTTATTAGCCTCAGCAAGTCCTGTAGTTAAAACGCGGTCATGAAGTTCAAGATCTAATTCATCACTTGGTGAAACCGGCTTAGCAATAACAACAGCGCCAGGTGCTTCAATGCCATCGCGGTTTTTGCCAACAGCTGCTGCTTCTTCTGGTGTATCCACTCTCCAGGGCACACCAAATCCGCTATCTGCTCTGTAAAAGCCTGGGAACTTATCTGTGCCATAACCAACAACGGTCACACCAATTGTTTCTAAGCGTTCAAGTGTTGCCCCGATATCAAGAATTGATTTAACGCCAGCACAAACAATCGTGATCTGATTCATCGCAAGAGTCATTAAGTCAGCAGAAACATCCCAGGTTTCAGCTGCGCCACGATGTACGCCACCTAAACCACCAGTTGCAAAGAACTTTATTCCAGCAAGCATGGATAAATGCGTTGTGGCTGAAACCGTGGTTGCGCCATGTCCACCTGTTGAAAGGATTGCACCTAGATCACGGGTTGAAACTTTAACCACGTTGCTCTTTGGGTCACCTAAGATTTCAAGTTCTTCTGGGGTTAAACCAATACGAACGATGCCATTGATGATGGCAATTGTTGCTGGGATCGCGCCGCCATCGCGAACGCTCTGTTCAATTTCGCTAGCGACAACTAAATTGCGCGGGCTTGGCAGGCCATGGCTAATAATCGTTGATTCAAGGGCCACGACTGGCTGACCAACTTCTAGTGCTGCTGCAACTTCTGGATGAATTTCAAAACGTGATTTATCTAAACCCATGCATATAAGCCTATTAGTGGGCATTTCAGGTGCTACTGGCAGACTGTGACTATGCGAATGCTTAGAACCATTGCACTATTACTTCTTGGCATTTCACTTGTTGCCTGTGGCAAGGACTCAAGTTCACAAACTTCTAGCTGTCTAAGAACCAATACTGGTTACCAAATGTGTGTGACCCCAGAACTTTTGCAGCAACTAAGAAGTGAAGAAATGCAAGCTGAAGATGGCATTTTTCAGGCAGATGTATTTAACTATGGAGCGATTAGCGCAACCACTATTTATTACACAGATTTAACAGCTAAAGAAAAACATGTTTTGCTATCGGTGTTCTTATTCCCTGAAGACAAGTTCGATGCTGCTGCCAATCCAAATGAACCACCAATGTTTGGCCAGGAAGT
>JBEGTB010000093.1:0-12558 GCA_041179585.1 Actinomycetota bacterium | reverse complement strand
TTGAAGTCGCTCATTTTTAAATTATGGCGTACTGCAAATTTACAACTACAGGCGGCAAGCCAAAATGTCAGTGACGATTACGCCACGGGCACCGATGTTAAATAAGTCATCCATGATGGTGTGAACTTGCTTGCGTGGCACCATTGAGCGAACCGCTGACCAAGCTGAATTCTGCAGTGGTGAAACTGTTGGTGATTCAATTCCCGGTGTGATCTGACAAGCTTTTTCGACTAATTCATTTGGAATGTCGTAATCAACCAGCACATAGTTGCGAGCCACGATTACGCCTTCTAAGCGGCGAACGAAAATATCCACTGCTTCTTTGTCGGCTAGGTCTTCACGGGCAATCAAAATTGCTTGGCTCTTAAAAATTGGTTCGCCAATAATTTCAAGACCTGCTTGGCGAAGTGTTGTTCCAGTTGCCACAACATCCGCAACCGCATCTGCCACACCTAGTCGCACCGCATTTTCAACAGCGCCATCTAGTTCAACTAGTTCTGCCTTTAAGGAATTAGCACTTAGCCAGTTATTTAATAAACCTGCATATGAAGTAGCAATTCGCTTGCCTGCTAAATCTTTAGGGCTCTTTGCACTTCCAACTGGCGCAGCTAAGCGGAAAGTTGATGGCGCAAAACCTAGTTCAAGGATTTGCTTAGCTTTTGATCCAGAATCGGCCAATAGATCCTGGCCAGTAATGCCAACATCTAAAGTTCCAGCGCCAACATAAGTTGCGATGTCACGTGGGCGAAGGAAGAAAAATTCAACATCATTTTCTGGATCTTGAATCACTAGTTCACGGGCATTTGCTGCTGCGTGGTAACCCGCTTCACGAAGCATTTCGCGGGCAGGTTCAGCCAACTGGCCTTTGTTCGGTAGGGCAACTCTTAACATTTAAAGCTCCCGGTAAACGTCTTCAAGTGAAACATCACTAGCCAGCATTAAAGCTTGAGTCCAATAGATAAGTTGTGAAATCTCTTGGGCTGCGCGCTCTTTTGATTCATGTTCAGCAGCCATCCAGGCTTCAGCAGCTTCTTCGACAACTTTTTTACCAACTGAATGAACGCCACTATTAATCGCAGTCACCGTGCCAGATGCGCTATCGCCACTAGCAACTTTTGCGGACAGTTCAGCAAATAGTTGATCAAAAGTCTTCATGGCTTAACCCTAATAAGTAACGGGGTTATTTCGAAATTTGGTTTAAGACAACCCAAGTGTTTAGAGCAGCCGCTGCAGCTTCAGCGCCCTTATCTTCTTTACTGTGAGGTAAACCAGCGCGGTCAAGTGCTTGCTTGTCGTCATCACAAGTTAAGACGCCAAAGCCAACAGGAACACCTGTTTCTAATTGCACCTGCAAGATGCCATCAGTTGCTGCGCTACATACGTAATCAAAATGAGGAGTTCCACCACGGATCACAACGCCTAATGCCACAACCGCATCAGCACCTGATTTAGCAGCAGCTCTTGCTGCAATTGGTAGTTCAAATGTGCCAGGTACGCGATGAAGTTCTGGGGTGATGCCGACTTCTTCGATCACACGTTTTGCACCTGCAATTAAGCCATCCATAACTTGGTCATGCCAGCTAGACGCAACTATTATTACGCGCTTGCCGGTAAACCCAGTTACTTTGTCCCCTGGACTGCCAACACCGCTCACTTAGCATCTCCAAAAGTTAGGGTGTGACCCATTTGGTCACGCTTAGTTTCTAAATAAGCAAGATTGAAATCATTTGGCGCAACTTCAAGTGGCACAGATTCGGTAATAGTTAATCCATAACCATCAAGGCCAGCGCGCTTTGTTGGGTTGTTAGTTAAAAGACGCATTGACTTAACCCCAAGGTCACCAAGAATTTGTGCGCCAGTTCCGTAGTCACGAGCATCAGCTGGCAGACCTAATTGCACATTTGCCTCAACTGTGTCAGCGCCGCCATCTTGTAATTGGTATGCCTGAAGTTTGTGGAGTAGTCCAATACCGCGGCCTTCATGCCCGCGAACGTAAAGCACAACGCCACGACCCTCAAGGCTTACTTGGCGCAAAGCTGCGCGAAGTTGTGGACCACAATCACATCGAAGTGAACCTAGCGCGTCCCCTGTTAAACATTCAGAGTGCACGCGAACTAAAACATCTTGGCCATCACCCAAGTCGCCTTTAACCAAAGCAACGTGATCAGTGCCATCAAGGATACTTTCAAACCCAACAATGTCGAATTCGCCGAATTCAGTTGGCAATTTGGCTGTTGCTACGCGCTTAATTAGTGATTCATTCTTGCGGCGGTATTTAATTAAGTCCGCAATTGAAATCATTTTTAGATTGTGCTGATCAGAAAATTCTCGAAGTGCTGGTGCGCGCATCATTGAACCGTCATCGTTAACAACTTCAGCGATCACACCTGCTGGAGTTAAGCCAGCAAGCCTAGCTAAATCAACTGCAGCTTCAGTGTGACCTGGACGACGAAGCACGCCACCTGGCATTGCGCGAAGTGGAAAGACATGGCCTGGACGAGTTATTTCCCAAGGCTCCGTTGCGCTGTCACATAAAACTTTGATTGTTCGAGATCGATCAGCTGCGCTAATTCCAGTTTCGATTCCATCGCGAGCATCAACGCTTACTGAGTATGCGGTTCCCTTGCGATCTTCATTCACATAAGTCATTGGTGGCAGACCTAAGCGATCAAGCACTGGACCTTCCATTGGCACACAGATCACACCAGATGAATGGCGAACCATAAAGCCAACTAGTTCAGGAGTTGTTTTGCTCCCAGCAAAAATTAAATCGCCTTCGTTTTCGCGGTCTTCATCGTCAACTACAACGATCATTTTTCCAGCGCGAAGGTCAGCTAACGCATCTTCAATTGAATCTAAACGAACGTTCATTTGTTCGCTCCGATCAATTTTTCAACGTACTTAGCCATCACATCAACTTCAAGGTTTACTTTGTCCCCCACCTGTCGAATGCCAAGGGTGGTTTTAGTAAGTGTTTCAGGGATTAAGGAAACTGTAAAAACCTTGGAATCAACACTTGCAATTGTTAGTGAAGTTCCATCGACAGTAATACTGCCCTTTTCAACTATGTATTTAAGTAATTCTTTTGGTGGTGCGATTGTGACAACTTCCCAGTTATCTGAAACTTCGCGCTTAGTGATTTCGCCCATTCCATCAACGTGACCTTGAACCATGTGCCCACCAAGGCGGGTTGCCATTGTCACTGGACGTTCTAAGTTAACTTTTGAACCAGCCGCTAAAGCTCCAAGAGTTGAGCGGGTTAATGTTTCTTGCATTACATCTGCTGTGAATCCATCAGCAGTCTTTGATGTAACTGTTAAACAAACACCATTAACTGCAATTGAGTCACCGATTTTTGAATCGCTAACCACAAGCGGGCCATTAATTTCTAGGCGCACTGAATCACCAAGGTTGGTCAGAGCCGCTACTTGGCCTAGCTCTTCGACAATTCCGGTGAACAAATGATTACCAATCAGTGTTGAAATGGATTAATACATCTAATCCAACACGATTAACCTCTGTTTTAGAAATTCGATGAGCGTTCTCAAGTGAAGATATGCCTAAATCGCCCAATGCACTAAGGCCACTACCCAGAATCATTGGGGCTTGGTACCAATAAACCTCATTTATTAATTTGCCCTGCCACGCAGACTTTGCAATCCCAGCGCCAGCTTCAATCAAGACTCGGTGAACTCCGAATTCTTCCCACAGCCGAACTAGTACTTCTTTTAAGTCACCTTTTAAGTGAAGTGCTGATTTTTCACCAGCAAACAATTTCGCAATTGCCGGAACTTCTCGGCTACCAACAATTACACGAAGTGGCTGATATTTGATTTCTAAATCACGAACAGTTAGTTGCGGATCATCGATTAATGCTGTTCCAGTTCCAGTAACTATCGCACCGACAGTAGACCTAAGCTGCTGTACATCGCTTTTTGCTTCAGGCCCAGTTATTGAAAGTGGCTTGCCATCGTTTGCTGCAATAAATCCATCTTGGGTTGTAGCGATTTTCCAAACGACCCAAGGCTTGCCATGTCGATTGGCATAGTTCCAAGATTTATTTAATTCCACACAGTCTTTTTCCAGAATGCCAAATTCAACATCAATATCGTGTTGATACAAATACTCAAGTCCGCCAGACATTTTTTTGTTTGGATCAAGTTGACCAATTACAACTCGCCTGATGCCAGCTTCAACAATTGCATGGGAGCATGGGCCTTGTTTGCCAGTTGCATTACATGGTTCAAGGGTTGTGTAAAGAGTTAATCCTTTGGCGCTTTCAACTTTGCTAATTGCATCGACTTCAGCGTGCACAGTTCCTGAACCTCGGTGGAAACCTGTTGCCACAATTTCATGTTGATCATTTACAAGCACTGCCCCAACCCGTGGGTTCACATCTTGGGCTAGTTCAATTTGTTTTGCAGCGTTTATCGCAGCTTGCATGAAGTCGTCAGATGACGCGGGCATTAGTGTTTGCACCACCACGAATTATTCGTGGCACCAAGAGCTAGCTTTCTTAAATTATCAATCGCCGCTTTTGGATCAGCAGTGTTATAAACAGCAGATCCGGCAACAAAAGTGTCAGCGCCAGCTTCAGCGCAAGCTTCAATTGTGCTGGCTGCAACGCCGCCATCAACTTGAAGCCAAATATCTAAATCAAGATTTTTAATTACTTCACGGGCGCGCTTAACTTTTGGCAATTGATCTGCCATAAATGACTGCCCGCCAAAACCTGGTTCAACTGTCATGATCAAAACCATGTCTAAATGAGCAAATAAATCTTCGTAATCTTCTAGTTTTGTGCCTGGCTTAATTGCCATCCCCGCACGTGCACCAGCTTTTCTAATGTCACTTGCAACTTGCTTTGGATTATTTGCCGCTTCTACGTGGAAGGTAACGCTCTTTGCACCGGCTTCGGCGTAACCAGGTGCAAAGCGATCAGCATCGCTAATCATTAAGTGACAATCAATTGGTGTACTGACTTTGCCGATTAAGGCATTAACGACTGGCAGACCAAAAGTTAAATTTGGAACAAAGTGGTTATCCATGATGTCGACGTGTAACCAGTCGGCATTAGGCGCAACGTTTTGGCATTCATCGACTAAATGACCGAAATCTGCCGACAAAATACTTGGCGAAATGCGTAAACCCACAGATGTAGCCTACTTACCGTTTGGCAAGGAGCGCCAAAAACATTCCATCTGTTTCATGAACCATTGGGTTTAACCGAAGTGTCATGGTTCCTTCAGGCAGATTTAGCTGTGGCAACACAGGTGAAATATCTTGAAGTCCAAAATCTGGATGCTTTTTCAAAAAGTCATTAACCACTGCATCGGTTTCTGCGATATGCGGTGAGCAAGTTGAATACCCGATTACTCCACCTGATTTAACAAGAGTGGCGGCTTTTGCCAAGAGTTCAGTCTGCAGCTTGGTTAGCGGTGGAATGTCACTTGGTTGTTTACGCCACCTTGCTTCTGGACGGCGGCGAAGCGCGCCAAGGCCGGTACAAGGTGCATCAACCAAGATGCGATCAAACTGCTGCGTTGATTCAAATTCACGTGCATCAGTGATAACAACTTTGTGATCACCTGGTGCATGGTTTAGTGAATTCTCAACTAGTTTTGCACGAGCTGGTGTTGGTTCAATTGCGGTGAAATCTGAATTGTTCTGTGCAGCGAAACCAGCAAGAATTGCTGCCTTGCCACCAGGACCAGCACACATATCAAGCCAATGTGATTCAGGGCCAGACACTTTTGCATTAACCAATCCAAGAGCTACTAATTGACTGCCTTCATCTTGAACGCCAACACGATTTTCTTTAACGGCATTAATGTCACCAGGTTTAGTTGAACTTCCAGCAGCTTTTGTGATTCGCCCAGCAAGTGGTGACCACTTTCCTTTTTCAACATTTGGCAAGGCGAGCAAATCATCGATTTCAAACTGTCCAGGGCGGGCAGTTAGCGAAATTGGTGTTGGAGTGTTGCCGGCTTCCAAAATCGGAGCAATCGTTGTGGCGTCACATTTATAAGCTTCAGCAAGAACTCTGATAACCCAAACTGGGTAAGAGTATTCAATTGCAAGTTTTTCAACTGCAGGCAATCCTTCGGTTAGCTGCGCTAGCCACTCTTCCCAAGTTTTGGCTGCAATTTTTCGCATAACAGCGTTAACAAATTTTGTTGGCCCAACACTTGTTACAGCTCTGGCTAAATCAACGGTTTCAGAAACGGCTGCGTGATCGGGAACGCGCATAAACAAAAGCTGATAAGCGCCAATGCGCAAAACATCTTGGACTTTGCCATCAATTTCATCGCGCTCCGAGCAAGCTTTGATCACAGCATCAAGGCTTCCTTGGCGACGAAGCGTGCCGTACGTTAATTCAGTTGCAAATCCTGAATCGCGGGGATCTAATTTGGCTTTAGTTATCGCAGCAGGCAGAACTAGGTTGCTGTAGGCGTCATCGTTATGCACGGCTTGCAAAACTTCAAAGGCAACCTTGCGGGCAGCAAAACTCACTGGAATTCCAAATCTTCTTTTAGATTGCGAGCCCAGTTAGCGCTATCGGTGAAGGTTTTGCCTGGTAATTGAATTTGATCAAGCACAACTGCGTGTGACCCAGTTCCGACGTAAACCTTGCCATCAACAAATCCAACTTGACCAGGTTTAAAGTTTGTAATTTCGGTTGCCAGTTTCACTGGGCCTAGTTTGTAGCGTTCTTCGTTAGCAGTTGTCCAGGCGCCAGGATGTGGAGTGACACCTCTAATTTTTCTTGAAATCGCAAGTGCTGGGTCACTCCAGCTAATTCGGGCATCTTCGGTGGTGATCTTTGGTGCATATGTAACACCGTCAAGTGGTTGCTCCAGAGGCAACATACTTCCCTGTTCTAGGTTGTCCAGGGTTGCAACCGCTAAGTTCGCACCTTCAATTGCCAGGCGATCAAGTAATGCGCCAGCAGTTTCGTTTTGGCCAATTGATGTTGTTACATAAGCAAACATTGGACCAGTATCGAGTGCTTCATCGATTCGGAAAGTGGTCACACCTGTCACATCATCGCCAGCCATAATTGCGTGCTGCACTGGTGCTGCTCCGCGCCAATGCGGCAATAGTGAGAAGTGAACGTTGATCCAGCCATGCTTTGGCACGTCTAATAAATCTTTTGGCACTAATCCACCAAAGGCCACAACAATCACAGCATCTAAACTTGCAACTTTGCTTGCCACTTCACTTAACTTTGAAGTTTTAATTACTTCCAGTCCATGGCTCGTTGCAACTTCAGCAACTGGGCTAGCGGCTAATTGCCGACCTCTACCCTTTGGCGCATCAGGTCTAGTGATTACAAATTCAACTGTGTGATTTGAACTAAGCAGCGCGGACAGAGTTGGAACTGCGGCCTCTGGTGTTCCAGCAAAGGCTATGCGCATATTTAGAGCAGTCCGTTTGTTAGTGGGTGTGGGCTAACTTTGATTGTTGGCGCGGTACCAAACCAGTCAGATTCGCGAATATCTTTCATCGCAAGTTTTCTAGTTTCGGTATCTAAGCGATCAATAAAGACAATTCCATCAAGGTGATCTGTTTCATGTTGGATGGCCCTGGCAAGTAAATCTGAACCTTCGATAGTTACTGGTTCCCCATACATATTCATGCCTTTAGCAATAACGCTAAGTGAGCGGATGCAGTCATAGGTAAGTTCAGGCAGCGATAAACAGCCTTCAGGGCCATCTTGGGTTTCTTTAGATAGATCAAGCGCTGGATTAATTAAGTGACCAACGATTCCATCAACGTCATAGGTGAAAACTCGAAGTGAGACACCGATTTGTGGGGCGGCAAGGCCAGCACCTGGCGCATCTTGCATAGTTTCAGTTAAATCACGAACCAAATTACGCAATTCTTTATCAAATACGGTTACTTCAGCTGCGCGGGTAGTTAATACCGGATCGCCAAATAATCGGATTGGTTGAATTGCCATGTTTAGAGTTTATCTGGATCTATTCGAACATTAACTGTTCCACCTTTTTTGCGCGTGCTGCGAACTGCAGTTGCGCGCTTTAATTCAAGTGAAAGTGCTAAGCCAAGTTTTTTAGGAACGCTTAGCAGTAATCGGACTTGGCCATCATTTGTTGGAACTGGACCGCGAGTAACAGTACCCTCTGGTAATTCGCTAATTGAAACTAGATCATCAATGTCTACTTGTTGACCGGTAAGCGCAGCCAACTTCACTGCTGGTGGAAGTGAAGTTTGGGTGCGCAATTCAAATTCACGTTTAGCAAGTCCTGCTGGATCATGACGAATTAATGCCTGCACAGCTGGGTGTTCACTTTCGGCCACCACCACAACTTCACCATTCGGTTTAACCAGTGACACGCACTCAGCCCATTTGCCATAAGTATCTTGAACAGCATCTAATTCATGACGACTAAGCATTCCAGTTCCATCAAGAATGATTAGTGCGCTGTATCCGCCATCTGCAATTGGCGCAGCCCCTGGTGTTGCCACAACTATTGCTGGTTTGTTATTCACTTCGCGCAAGATGTGATCACTTGATGAATTACGCACTGGAATTCCAGGAAATGATCGACCGAATTCTTCAGCTGTTCTAGTGCTGCCAATTGCAACCGCGCGCAGATTTGTTTTCTGACATCTCTTACAAGACCAACTAGTTTCTAAGTGACCACACAAATAACAAATCGGACTACTTGAACGTTCAGTTTGAAGTAATGCACCACCGCACTGCGAACAAGTTGCCAATTCACGGCAGTTATCGCATGAAAGTCGCGGGGCGTAACCAGTGCGTGCAACGAGAACCAGTACTGGTCCGCTCTTCAGTGCATCTGTAATTGTTTGCATTGCCATCGCTGGAATACGCGCACTTCTGCCAGCTGGATCTTGCTTTAAGTAAGCATCATCTAGCGCGCTTCGAACTCTTGGTGAATTCTTTCTAATATCTTCACGGCTTCTAGCCACATGAACAGCCCAAGGTTGAAGTGCATGTGCTTCAACACTCATAGCTGCGCCAATTAGAACTAGCCCGCAGTTTTGTTTTGTACTTCGAAGCACTGCAACATCGCGACTATTCCAATACGGGCTTTGTGGGTTCACATGTGAGCTATTCCAGTCATCCCAAACGATTAACCCGGCTAAGTCTTTAACTGGAGCGAATACCGCTGAACGTGTTCCAACCACAATCTGATTTGCTCCGCGCAAAACCGATAACCAATTTCGATATCTTGCTGCTGGGCCATCATCTGCAGCCAATACTGAAATCGAGCCTTTTGGTACACCGCGTTCTATTAGTGCTGCTACTACCCGATCGATTGCCGCCCGATCCGGCACAACCGCAACCGCACCTTTCTTATTTGCGGCAACGTTTATTAAATATTGTGAAATCAAAATCGCTGGATCATCTTGCCCAGTTGTGACAATCGCTCTGGGTGCCTGGCCGGCAATTGTGCGGGTAAGTAATGCTGAACCGCCAACGTAGTTATCCCAAAGTGTCTTTGCGATTGCTTTTGGCGCCGCTGACTGACTGAACTTAGTTTCTTCGGCGCCTGCATGACGATTTGGCACCGCATTGCGAATTACATCAGAAACGATTCCAGCATTGCGGCCAGCAACATCTTTGGCTAACTCAAGTATTTCTGGAAGTAAAACAATTTCTGGTGAGACCACATTTGTAAGGGCTGCCAATTCACCTTCGTGATCTGTGTTTTCAGTGCGAGAAATTAAAAAGCCGTCAGTTAACCTGCCAGCAAAGCGAATCCGAACCCGAACACCAGGCTTAGCCTGTTCATCTAGTTTCTGGGGAACTGCATAATCAAATAATCGATCTAAATGCGGAAGTGGACTATCGATTAAGACTTGGGCAATTGGAAAGTTTTCTGCAATTGGAACAGCAGCTTTTGGTTTTTTAGCGACTTTAGTTTTTTTCGGAGCAGGCTTTTTAGTTGCCTGCTCCGAAACAAAACTTAACTGATCGCTCACGACTCCAAGATTACTTAGATTGCATTCTTAAGGTCAGCGGCGCGATCGGTACGTTCCCAAGTGAAGCCTGGGCGACCGAAGTGGCCATAAGCAGCAGTTGGGCGATACTTAGTCACGCTGGTATTAAGTAGTTCAAGGTCGCGAATAATCGCCGCTGGGCGAAGATCGAATACCTTCAAAATTGCTTGGCGAATGTCTTCTTCAGCAACTGTTGCAGTTCCGAAAGTTTCAACGAAAACGCCAACTGGATGTGCTTTACCGATCGCGTATGCAACCTGAACTTCACAGCGCTTAGCAAGGCCGGCAGCAACTACATTCTTTGCAACCCAACGCATTGCATATGCAGCCGAGCGGTCCACCTTTGATGGATCTTTACCTGAGAACGCGCCACCACCATGACGAGCCATGCCGCCGTAAGTGTCAACGATGATCTTGCGGCCAGTTAGACCAGCATCACCCATTGGGCCACCAACAACGAACTTGCCGGTTGGGTTAACTAAAACTTTGAAGTTTGAAGTGTCTAGATCGAATTTGGAAACAATCGGATCAATTACGTTCTTCTTAACTTCTGGTGCTAATTGCTTGTCTAGATCAACATCAGGTGCATGCTGTGATGAAACCACAACTGTGTCTAGGCGAACTGGCTTGTCACCGTCGTATTCGATAGTTACTTGAGTTTTACCGTCTGGACGAAGGTAAGCCATTGTGCCGTTCTTGCGAACTGCAGTTAGCTGTTCGGCTAAACGGTGTGCAATTGT
The DNA here is from genome assembly GCA_041179585.1 of Actinomycetota bacterium. GTDB lineage: Bacteria > Actinomycetota > Actinomycetes > S36-B12 > UBA5976 > UBA5976. Next base: position 1,825 of record JBEGTB010000093.1, on the reverse strand, counting down.
GATTGGCAGTGGCATTAATTCTTTAGTGTCATCGCTTGCATAACCAAACATCAAACCTTGGTCACCAGCACCCTGACGGTCTAATGGGTCACTTGATCCAGTTACGCGCTCTTCAAATGCATCGTCAACACCTTGAGCAATGTCAGGAGATTGTGCACCGATTGAAACAGAAATACCACAGCTGTTTCCATCGAAACCTTTTTCAGATGTGTCATAACCAATTTCGTTAACAACTTGGCGAACAAGTGCCATTACATCTGCAAAACCATTTGTGGTTACTTCGCCAGCAACGTGAATTTGACCTGTGGTCAACATGGTTTCAACAGCTACGCGGCTCTTTGGATCTTGAGCTAATAAGTCGTCAAGAATAGCGTCAGAAATCTGATCCGCCATCTTGTCTGGGTGACCCTCAGTTACTGATTCTGAGGTAAACAGTCGACCTGACATTAAGGCACCTTTACTGGTAGTTCGAATACGTTCTTGCAAATTTGAAGATGTGCTCGTTTAGTTTAATGGATTGCTTTAGCGATGACGTTAATGACCTGGTCGGCGATGACAAGTTTTGAACTAGTCGGCACTTCAACGCTTGCCTTCGGTTCACGAGTCAAAATCACAACTGCGTTGTCATCAGTACCAAAACCTTTGTTCTTGCCAACTTCATTGACCACAAGCGCATCACAAGCCTTGCGTTCTAGCTTGGCAAAACCGTAATCAAGAGCCGAGCCCTTGTCATCGCCCGTCTCAGCAGCGAAACCGACGATGTATTGCCCTTGCAATTTATTTGCAACAAGGCTTTTCAAGATGTCTTCAGTCTGAACCAGCTCAATTATTGGAGCGCTGGCATCATCAGATTTTTTAATCTTGCTGGCAACATAATTTTTCGGTGTGAAATCTGAAACAGCTGCTGCCATGATCACAACATCAGCATCTTTGGCAGCACCCTTAACCGCATTTGCTAATTCACCAGCAGTTTCAACACTGATTGTCTTCACGCCAAGAGGTGCTGCCACAGTTGTGTTTGCGCAAATCAAAGTAACTTCTGCCCCGCGATCACGAGCCACTTGAGCAAGTGCGAAACCTTGCTTGCCACTTGAGCGATTACCGATGAAGCGAACTGGATCGATGTATTCGCGAGTTCCGCCAGCTGTAATTAAAAACTTTTTGCCAAGCAAGTCTTTGTTTCCAGTTGCAACTTGAGCAAGGGCTACTTGGGCAATCTGTTCAACTTCTGGAAGGCGACCTGGTCCACTATCGCTTCCAGTTAATCTGCCAACGGCTGGATCAATAACAGTGATGCCACGAGCACGAAGCTTTGCAACATTTTCTTGGGTTGCGCTGTTTTCCCACATTTCAGTGTGCATCGCTGGTGCGAAAACAATTGGACACTTTGCAGTTAACAAAATGTTGGTTAATAAATCGTTTGCAGCGCCCTGAGCTGTGCGAGAGATTAAATCAGCAGTTGCTGGAGCAACTAGAACTAAATCAGCATTTTGACCAAGACGAACGTGTGGAACTTCAGCAACGTCATCCCAGACTTCACTGGTTACTGGATGGCCAGAAAGTGATTCCCAAGTGGCTTGGCCAACAAAATTAAGTGCAGATTTCGTTGGCACAACATGAACGTCATGACCAGCTTCTTTTAATAAACGAAGTAGTGAGGCAACTTTGTAAGCGGCAATTCCGCCACCAACACCAAGGACGATGTTCATCCGAGGAACTCCTAATTAATTAGGAGGCAACTTCCTGTTCAACCGTTAGCTTGCCTTGGTTGATTTCGCGAAGTGCGATTGAAAGTGGCTTTTCTTGTGCGCCTGATTCAACTAGT
>JBEGTB010000092.1:0-27263 GCA_041179585.1 Actinomycetota bacterium | reverse complement strand
TTCTGTTGCACTTTCCTGTGGGTCACCCCAAGTGGACGTTATCCACCACTCTGCCCTTTGGAGTCCGGACTTTCCTCGAATATTGCTACCCGCGATCATCCAACTAACTCTAGTTAAATATTAGAACAGTTACGACTTTAAGTAAATTCCAAACTTTCTACTTAATTGAATCCTGGACAGAAACGCATTTATGCTCTCTACATATTCGTTAATTGAGTGAGCAATCGAACTAACTTAGAAATATATTTTGAGCTTCCATGTTGTCTTACTTCTGGAGTGTTTGAATTTCCAAAATTCTTTGAAATCTCTTTGACGTAAACAATTTGTGGAACATAGATGATTTGTGGAAGGAAAATATTCTGTCCAGGTGTGTTTACATAGACAGTTTCTATTGTCGAACTCGGTGCAGGTTCTGCAGGAGTTAGAAATTCCTCAATTGCCCAATCTGTGTGTTTCGCGATAAATTCACCATCTTCCTGCTCAACTTCATTCCAAGCACGCATACGAACTTCGTACAAAGTTTCGGACGTTAGATTTGCCAAATGAGCCGACCCGGTGTTTTCAGTAAGAGTTAAATCCGAAACCGAAACCCACTCTTGAAACTCTGGGTGCAAGTATTGGACTTCATACCAAGTTGCGCCCGAAATTTGTTCAAATACCAAATTGGCCGTATCAGATGCTAAATCTTCAATAACCAAGCTTGTCTGCTCGTCGTACGAACTACATGAATTAGATGTACTTGGCAGATGTAAATGATCTGGATCTTCTTCTGGTGAGTTTAAATTTTCTGAAATCAAATATATTTCTGAATTAAACGCTTCGTAATTGTATGGATCTTCTTCATTATTTGGATCAAATAGATTTTGGATCACAAATTCGTCTGCAATATCTCCAGCCAAATCCAAGGCATACACATCGCAACCTGTTTCAAAATCAACTACGGCCGTGTACCAAGTCATTGAACTTGATCCGTCACCCTCTATATCCAGAAAATTTTCAATCAAGGTCTGTGAGCGATTTACCACGTAGGCGTCTCCGCCACCGTTTAATCCATTCAGAGACTCTGGATCTGAAGTGTTGAGCCCGCCATACCCATTTGTGCCCCACTCGGGAGTTAAATTTAAAACAACAGGGACATTACTTCCGAATTCGGCATCAATATTTGAATCCGTACTTACATTGAACCAAAGTAAATCCCCTTCGAGATTAAAATCATCAAAGCTATTCAAATACCAAGGGAAGCCAGTGTTGGTATCCGAAATTACAGTATGTTGATCGCTGCCGTAATCATTAAAAAGCCCAATGGTCAATGACGTTTCTGGAAGACGTCGATAACGGAACTCCACAGTCGTTCGAATCCAATTTGAATCCTTGGAAAACCACCTAAGTAGACGAGCTTCAAATCCTTCTTCTGTGGTTCCATCGTCAATATGAAATTCACCACAAACTACCCAGATGCCCAAATCATCCTGACGAACAAGTAAGGGGTTCTTTAAAGTATTGATACAAGGAATAGTTCTTGATTCGTGTGCCCCACCCAAGCGAACAGATAATGCACTATCAAATGCCCTATGGGACTGTAAGTTTTCACCACCGACCACTGAGGTGCCGACAGAACTATATTCAAGTCCAACATCAATCGAAATTTTGCTACTCAGATGTCCGGCCAAACTAGCACCAATAACTTGAAACCAGCGATTCTTTGATTCAGAGATCCCAACACTTTCGGAATATCCAAGTAAGTCAAAAAGTTTTGTTGAATAGAGTCCGATCTGTCCATTTCCAATTTGTGCAATGCCAGCTGTGACTAGATCCCAAGATGCTCCATCTTGGTTGCCGGAGTCTCTGTAATGCAGGTCATTTTTTAGGATTTGATTCTGATTCATTGAATTATAAAAATCTGTTTTGAGTAATGGAACTTGTAAATTCATTTCAATTTCGTAGGGAAAGCCCGGAACTGTCGGTAAATTTTGATTATTTCGTTGAGACCAAAATATATTTCCTATGCCATGGGTTGCTCTTGGGTTCGATTCAAAGGCAAGGTCGATTTCGTTACTTTCGGATATTTCAGTCAAATATCCCAATAGGTCCCGCTGTTCATAAATGCCCAGCATATGAAGGTGCCCTCCACTTTCCGCAACCCAATTTTTTAATTCAATTGCTGTATCTTCACTCAAGATGGTTTCATCATCAAGAATTGAAGTTGTCGAGCTAGTGCTGGCTGGAATTACAAGATCGGTATAGGCGTCCAAGTCAGACCACGAAAGCTCGCCGTTATTGCTGCCGTCAAAAACTTGAACGCTGATTGAATTTAAGGTCGGTGTGTCCATATTGCAGAGAAAATTAACTAATGCTTGGTCTGTCTCGCTGTCTGTACTGTATTTGTCAGAGTCACCATCATCAGGAATGCTCAGGACAAGCACTTTGCGTTGATATTTGTTATTGATGTTCAAGTCTTGACTACAAGGACTTTGGATCGGTTCTGCGGAAATAGAAAGCAGAGGTCTGGCTGAGATTTCGCTGACTCCTGTTTCCAAAAGAGCCAACACCAGCGCTAGTGCCAGAAATATTCGCTTCATCGTCCCTCGAGAAATTCAACTTTTCAAATGCTAAAACTTCCGCATTGAAGAACATTTAAAATTTAGGCTCAAAGGAAGATCTCAAGGGGTAACCCAGACAAGGAGTTTCACTATCTCTGGGTTAGCCCCTACTTGCATAAATTAAATAGAGCAAGAACTAAGTTGAACTGAAATAATTAATCAAACTTCTATATTTAAAGTCATACTTGTTCTATGCCATCTGATTTAGTACTTGTTGTAGAAGATGACTCATTCACACTTTCCATGGTCACAGGAGTTATTGCAAGTTCTGGCTTCACTGTGCATGGAGAAAATTCAGTTGCAGAAGGTTTTAAATTTGCTAACCGAAATAGTCCAGCCGTTGCAATCATTGATCTTGATCTGGGTGAAGGTCCAACGGGAATCGATCTAGCTTTGGGACTGCGTCGAATACTTCCAAAAATCGGAATTATCCTTTTGACTAGCTACGAAGATCCTCGTCTACACAGACCTAACCTGCCAGAGCTTCCACTGGGTGCCAGATACTTGGTAAAACAGCACATAGCTGAAAAATCTGTATTAGTTTCTACAATTACAAGTGTCATCGAAAATCCACATGGAAAGATTTCTCAATCAGAAATACCTCAGATGGATTTTACTGATGTGCAAATAGAAACGTTACGTCTCGTTGCCCAAGGGCTTTCGAATGCAGAAATTGCCAAACTGAGGTTTGTGACTGAAAAAACAGTTGAACAGACTATTACTCGTCTTTCCAAGCAACTAAACATTCCTCAATCAGCCAACATAAATTCAAGAGTGCAGCTAGCGCGCACATATTTTAATAAAACTGGTAAATCTGTTGACGTGGAATAACCGACTCAAGCAAACAATTGCTGATGTGACAGGCGAATGGGCTTTCTATTTGCCGATGTTCTATTTCGCCGCACCGCTATCAATTCTGTCATCGGCACTTCAAGATTTTGACCCAAATAAACCATTCACTTTTTTACTTTGGCTTTTCGCATCAGTGATTGGCTTCTTGGCCATGCTTTTGGTCGCCTATATTTCGAAAAATATTTTTCGCAACTCGAAAAATCAAAATTGGAAAACTCTTCTTGCGTATTTCTTTTTCGCATTTGTCACCGGTGGAACGAAAGGATTGATTACTGGAATTGTTGGTGGCCAATTAGTTGCCGTTACGCAGTTTGACAATGCCCTCATTCCTAGAACTGTTACCTCAGGTCTCATTGGTGCATTAATAATCCCAGCAGGATCTTTGTTTTTGGCAAACAGAAAAAGACTTTCTGAAAAGCGAGACGGGTTAGTTCGTGAGCTGGTTCAAATCGAAATGCAAACTGAACAAAATATTGAATCTCTCGAAGGATTGGACCACCTGGCCTTTAAGGACACAAGATCCAACATTTCGTTGCAAATAGAGAGATTGTTGAGCGACATTTCAAAACTTGATGAGATTCCGGCAACTTCGCAATGGGAATTAATTTCTGTTGAACTAAAAAGAATCGTTGAAGAAAACATAAAGCCAGCTTCAAAGTCTTTGTGGCAAACTAAAATAAGTGAATATCCGAAGCTTAAATTTGGCGAAACAATTGCTTTAGCAATAAGTCAATTCTCATTCCCGATGTCTTTTGTAATAATCACAAATGCTTTAGGAACGAGTGCTCAATTCGTTCGACATTCTCAAGGTATGCCGTTAGTACAAACACTAATTTGGACGGTTCTAAGTATTTTGCTTCCCTACTTAATTATGAGGTTAGTTGTCAGGAAGCATTTGTTGCCTGGGAAAATAGCTTTTTTCACAATGATCCTATTTTCTGTGTCTTTGGAATCTTTTCGGTTACATCAGAACGCAGTAAATACCAACACTTTAATTCTTAATTTCAACAGCTTTATTTTTGGAACTTTTCTAATTTTTACACTACTCACCGGAGGTTTCATTTCAACATCTCTCAAATCCCAAAACCAAGAGATAAAGTCACTTAGTGAACTTGTAGATCAGGACAGAGTTAAATTAGTTGCACTTGAAATAGCCAAGGAAAGTGCAAACAGAGATCTTGCAAAGTATTTGCATGGACAAGTTCAAACAAGATTGATGTCTTTGGCTCTTGCTCTAGATCTAGCTAAAGAAACAAAAGATTCACTTCAGGCGCAAAAAGCTCTTGACGAATTGAACAAGATGGTCAGTGAGCCAGCTAGCAGAAAATTAAAAAACACCTCGGAGTCAATTAATCAAATTTTTTCAAGAATTGAATCATCTTGGGGTGCCTTAGTAAATATAAGTTTTCATAACTTCCCAATTGAAAACAATTTAACGCCGACTGAATTGGAAAATATCCAAACTATTGCCGAAGAGGCCGTAACAAATTCTGTGCGACATGGCTTGGCGAACAATTTAGAAATAAGTGTTGAAATTTCTAGCCAAAATCAAATAGAAATTTCAATAATTGATGACGGTACCGGATTAATAGATGCAAAAAGTGGTCTCGGCAGCAGCCTATTCACATCGATTTGTGGAAATAACTGGACCTTGAAAAATCGCTATCATGCAACCGGTGTGGAATTTTTAGCCACCATTAATCGCTGATGCATTCCTATATTGCTGAACTCTACTTCTGATTAGCCCTAAAGTGCGCAACAAGTGCGTTTGCGTGGCTATGAATCATTTCAAACTTGGCAAGAATTCAAAATTCCTCAATATTTCCCCTTTTGCTCATTGCTCCCCTGGTTCTTTTTCACTTCATGATGTGCCTTGAGTCAATTTGAGTCTCTATCCCAGCTTTTATTTTCAGGAAATTCAGCAATAATGCGAATTTTTAGAACAAGGACAATTGCCTAGGAGTTTAAATCAAGAGACAGTCGTTGTTTAGTTGCTCTGAAAACTGCCATACTGAGTTGTGATAAAACATCCTGGAAGTAAACTTTCCGCACTTGTTTCAATTGTGGCAGTTATAGTTTCGCTTATTGCGTTGTTTACTTCTTTGAGTAACCGAGTCTCGACAATTAGTTCAGCAATACCGAATGCTAGTTGCCCACCTGTAAATCCAATAGAACCGTCAGATTCAAAGTCGGCATCACCCAGTGCATCATCAACATTAAAAGATGAAACTATAAACCCAAGCATCAGCCCAACTGAAGCTGCTGGACCCGCCGGACCTGCTGGACCCGCCGGACCTGCTGGCCTAAACGGTCAAGATGGAATAGATGGTAATTGCTCTTCTGTTCCATACACTTCCCTTAGTTCTGACTTAATCCCCTCAAGGGATAATTACTATTCGCTTGGCTCGACTGGAAATAGATGGAAGAGCCTGCAACTTGGTCCAGGTACTCTTTATATGGAAGACATAATCTCTGGACTTCAAGTTGCCATGACAGTAGTTGCTGGAACATTCTTGCTTGATGGAATTGAATCACTGTCGATCGGAAATATTCGACTAACCGAAACTGGTATTTCATCTGAAATTTCAAGCCAAGACATAACAATTGGCAACCCCGGTGACACTGGCTACCTTGCTTTGGCAAATGGAATTAAGTTTCCTGATGGCACCACACAGCAAACAGCCACATTAATTGGGCCCAGAGGTGCAACTGGTGCTGTCGGCCCTCAGGGAATACCAGGTCCCCAAGGAGCAGCTGGCGGATTTGGATATTACGGAAGCTTCTATGACACAGTGGATCACACTCTAACTGCAAATACTGCAACGCCTATCCCCTTGGATTCAACAGCATTTCAAAATGGGATATCCATTGTGGATTCTTACAAAATAACCTTTGGAAATTCAGGCAAATACAACTTGGCTTTTTCAAGCCAACTTTGGAATCAAAATAATCAACGAAGAAGCGTCACGATTTGGCTTTCGAAAAACGGGATAACTTCAGATAAATGGGTAACTGAAAGTGCTACGGATTTAATTATCGGTACAGCAGTTGATAATGAAAGAATTGTTGCTGCGTGGAATTTTTTTCTCGATGCCTCAGCAAATGATTATTTTGTTTTGATGGTTGCTGTAAACGGAAATCAAGTTTCTCTTCACGGCGGATCCCCATTAATCACTAATCCAGCTGGAATTCCATCAATCCCCTCTACGATTGTTACCGTTAACCAGATTGGCTAAAGAACGGCAACCACAACATTTAAGGCCCGTGGTTGACCAGCACTCTTTGGCTTAACCAAATCAACATCAGCTTTTAACTTAGAAATTGTCTTACCAAGTTGATCCACTGTTGCTGGAACACTTCCTGAAGTTACGATCTGTCTAATAATTCGACCTTTAGTCGCTTTATTGTGGTGGCTAACAACTTTTGGTGGACCTGATGGCATTTTCTGCAAAATCTTCACAACCACCACCTGCTCAGCAACTGACTTAGGTAGCGGTGCCAAATTGGCATATTGGCTTGAGCGAAGGTCAACAATTAATTCATCTAGAGATTCAAATATTTCTGAACATGGCTTGGCCCAGATATTGGATAGTGAACCGATTTTTGGCAATTTAGTGTCTGCTGACAACCTGTATGCCGGGATCACATCACCCAAAGAAATCAAACCAAACATTGCAGATTGCACGTAAAAATACTTACTCAGCTTTTTTAAGGCAGCTGTACTGAGTGCTTCAGGATTTAGGGCATCAAATAGAACACCTGAATAGACTTTCCATGCCGGCGCAGCAGATGTGGTTTTAAGTTTAATATTTCGCTCTCGTTCAAAATCTTGCTTCTGGCTTAAGCCAAGAACTGTTCTAGCTTTTGCAGGTGAACTTTCACAAAGAGTAATTAGTGACTCAAGAGCAAGTGTTCGAGATTTAGTTAGTTCGGGAAAACTTAGATTCTTTAAATTCAATTTAGCTTTGCCAGTTGCATCATTTTTAGTTTCAGATGGCGGCAAAAGAAATGCGGTCATGAGCGGCGCTCAATAATTCCCGACCCGCCCGAAAGGTGCTCATCCAGTGCTTCGTTAGCCAAAGCATCTGCATGTTTATTGTCTTCGCGTGGAATCCAGGTATAAGTAACGTTTCCAAATGGAAGTAGATCTCTTGCTTTCATGGCAAGTTCTCGCATGTCTGGGCTTTTAATTTTCCAGCGGCCACTCATCTGTTCAACTACAAGCTTTGAATCCATCCGCACTTCAACAATGGCACTTGGATCAAGTTCAGCGATTGCCTCAAGTCCAGCAATTAAACCGTTGTATTCAGCGACATTATTTGTAGCGTGACCTAAAACTGCGGCAAGTTCAACCACGACTTCCCCAGTATTCATATTGCGAATTACTGTGCCGTACGAGGCGTGCCCAGGATTACCGCGGGAAGCGCCATCAGCTTCCATTACAAAACTTGTCACGTTACTTAAGCTCCAGCAGCTCTAACCAAAATTCGACGGCACTCTTCGCACCTTAAAACTGTTTCCGCGGGTAAAGCTTTAATTCGGTTTAGTTCAGTTGCATCAAGTGCGATGTGACAACCCTGACAAGAACCCTTTTCTAATTTAGCTGCGCCAACATCACCATGATCAAAGCGAACTTTTTCATATAGGTCGGCTAATTCTTTTGGAAGTTGGATAAGTATTGAATCTTTATTAGCCTTCTCAGTTGCAATCTGCGCATCAAGTTCAGCTAATTTGTTATTCAAAATGCCTTTGGCTTCATCTAATTCAGCAGCCACTTTATTTCGATCATGGGTCAAAGTTTCATAAGCATTTTTTGCATCTTCAAGTTGCTCCATCACTTCAAGCTCAACCTCTTCAAGTTCGCTTAAACGATTAGCAAGTGTTCCAAGTTCATGTTGCAGACCCTCAAGTTCTTTTGGTGATGCTTGGCCGCCATCTAATTTGGCTTGATCTTTGGCAATGCGCGATGCTACTTGCTCAACATCTGATTCAGCCTTGGCTTGGCTCTGCGTTAAATCTGAAACTTCAGTATCAGCGGCAACAATCCTAAGTTCAATTGAACCAAGTTCAATTTCAAGGTCTTGAGTCAACTTGATTTCTGGAACACCAGCGCGCTGATGATTTAACTGCATGAGTTTGGTGTCAATAGCAGCTAGTTCTAGGAGTTTTAATTGCTGATCAGCACTTGCGGTGATTGCCATGCAAAACTCCTATTTAATTGAAAGTGTCCACGGATCTGTGACGATGCCAGAAACGTGTGTCTTAAGAGTACCGCCAAGATCTTGACTTAATAATTTTGCTGCTTGATCAAGCCAAGTCCACTCCCCAGCCCAATGTGAAATATCAATAAGTGCTTTGCCGGTTGAATTCACAAATTCTTCAGTCAGGTGATATCTAAGATCTGAGGTCACATAAACATCAGCATCTAATTTGCCGACGAGCTCTAGAAGTGAATCGCCAGCGCCGCCGCATACTGCCACTCTTGAAATGCGGCTTGCTAAATCCCCAGCCACATTAATCCCACGGCTTGTTTTCGGAAGAGCATCTAGCACTTGGGCAGCAAAATCCGCCAAAGTCATCGCCCTTGGCAGATTTCCGATTCGGCCAAGCATTGTCACTTGTTCGATCGGACCATCGACTTCAACACCTAAAGTCTTGGCAAGTGCATCTGAAACACCAGGTGTTGCCACATCGGCATTGGTATGAATCGTAAATAACGCGATATCAGCTTTTATAAGCTGGGAAATGATCTGGCCTTTGCGGGTTGATTCAGCAACTGAACTAACCCCTTTAAGAATCAGTGGGTGATGTGCGACGATCATTTGCGCGCCAAGCTCTTTGACTTGGTCAAGGACAACTTCAGTTGGGTCAACCGTGAATAGAACAGTGTCCACGTCATTATTTGGATTACCTGTAACCAGACCAACGGCATCCCAAAGTTCGGCGCTAGCACTCGGGTAGCGCTTTTCCATTGCGGCAATAATGTCGGCAACTTTGCTCATGGGTATGAGCCTAACTAATACTTAAGCAACCTGAATTGAGGTTTTAGCTAGACCCATCCAGTAGCCATCGATAACGACTTCAGGGGCTGTATTGATATCACTTGATGCACCTAGGGTCACAAAGATTGGCGATAAGTGCTCAACAGTTGGATGCGCATAAGGCATACCTGGTGCTAGATGTTTGTAATTCATCAAAACATCCAAATCACCTTTAGCAAGTGCTTCTTGGGCCCAGCGATCAAACTCAACACTCCAACTTGGCGGGGTTGCTTCAATTCTGAAATCACGAAGGTATGGAAGACCGTGGGTTAAAAAACCACTTCCAACAATGAGCACACCATGTTGGCGAAGTGGTGCCAGACGCTGTCCTAATTTCACAAGTTCAGCAGGATTATGACTTGGGATTGACATCTGCAGAACAGGAATGTTTGCATCTGGATACATTGTCAATAGCGGAACATATGCGCCGTGATCAAGACCGCGCTTGGGTTGATCACTAACAGTTTGATTGTCAGCAAGAACACTCTTTACAAGTTTTGCTAGTTCGCCAGCATCCGGTGTTTTGTATTCAAGGTTGTAATACTTCGGATCAAATCCCCCGAAGTCATAAATAAGTGGTGTGCCAAAGTCAGTTGCGCCAATCGTTAGTGGCGCAGATTCCCAGTGAGCGCTAACAATCAAAATCGCTTTTGGGGTTGGGATGTCTGCGGCAAGTTGTTTAAGTTCACTTGTCCAAACCGGGTCGTCAAGAAGGAGCGGTGCGCCATGACCGATATAAAGAGCTGGCATTAACTCTGACACGTTTACTCCATTTAGTTGAACTTTCAACTAATTCTAAATGGCTTCTTTTAGTTGGTCAAGTAAGGCTTGAAACCAATTCGCAAAACCGGTATTTATTCGGTAAGTTAATGCTTCGCGGGCGCTTAGCTCAGTTGGCTAGAGCATCTCGTTTACACCGAGAGGGTCAGGGGTTCAAGTCCCTTAGCGCCCACCAAAAACGGCGGTTCTTTTAGAACCGCCGTTTTTATTTGGTTAATTGCTTATTGGGCAATCTGCCAATTTGTAACTAAAAGACCGTGGATGGAGAGTCTCGGGTCAACTCCATCCACGGCTAGGAACTATTTCACACCATCAGCCAAATCGGCGCACTAGTTTTAAAGGGTAATCGGCAACTTTTATTAGGTTGTTACCCTGATTCACAACTTAGGAAAGCTGGGCAAGCGCCTTTTTGTAATCATCGGTGTTGCGAGCATCACCTGGTGAATTAACCACTGACCAGCGAAGGATTCCTTCTTTGTCAATGATGAAAGTGCCTCGTAGGGAAAACCCACGATCTTCAAACCAAGCGCCATACATTTTTGAAACAGCGCCATGAGGCCAGAAGTCACTTAGTAGCGGGTAATCCAAATTCTCTTGAAGAGCGAATGCCTTTTGTGAAGCTGAGGTGTCGCAAGAAATGCCAAGTACTTGAACATCATCGGAAACAAAACTTGAACTGTTATCTCTGATTTCACATAGTTCACCGGTGCAAATTCCAGTAAATGCCATTGGGAAGAAAACAAGTACCACGTTCTTTTTACCGCGGAAATCAGAAAGCTTTACTTCTTCGCCATTGTGATTTTTCAAGGTGAAATCTGGTGCTTCTTTGCCGATTTCAAGTGTCATTAGTTTTCCTACCTAATTATTAGTGCTTGATTATTGGTTTCTATTTTTAATAAAAGTTGATTCTTTATTATCTACGAGCTTTAGGGGCAACAAGTCTTGTCCCCTGCCAATCAGGTGCGGCATTAATTGTGCTGGTTGCTTGAAGTCCTGCAGTGGGCGCAGCATCTGCGATATCACTTGCTTCAACATGTCCATCGCGCCCAGCTTTTGGTGTCATCAGCCAGATCACACCATTGTCGGCCAGTGGACCAAGCGCATCAACAAGTGCGTCAACTAAATCGCCATCATCGTCACGCCACCACAAAATGACCGCATCAACAATGTCTTGGAAAGTTTCATCAACTAATTCAGCCACTGATTTTGCTGCATCAGAAATACTTTGGTCGCAATCAACATCAAAGCCAATTTCTTGGACCACATAACCTTCGGCAAATCCGAACTTGCCCGCCAGGCTGGAGCCTTCAGTTCCCACGTACCTAGATTATTGGATTTTTGCCAACGGCAAACCTTTATTTCTTCCTCGGGCACTTTGCCCAGATCTCACTTCTAGCCTGGAGGTTTTGGACCTAGCCAGATCCGACAGAATAGGGGGTGAACTTACAAATAAAGGTAGGTAGTGCTCGTGGCCAATGATCCGACTAGGGACTCATTATTAGCTGGTGGTTTACCAACTCAATACGTTGACACCAACCCACAAGAAACCGCTGAATGGCTTGACTCCCTTGACTCGCTAATCGCCAATGGCGGTGAACACCGTGCCCGCCACGTAATGCTTTCACTACTTCGCCACTCTTCAGAAAAGAATATTGGCCTACCAAGCCTTAGAAGCACTGACTACATCAACACCATTCCACCGGAGCGCGAACCAGCATTCCCAGGTGATGAATTCATTGAACGTCGCATCCGCGCTTATATCCGCTGGAACGCAGCAATCACGGTTCACCGTGCCCAGCGGCCAGGTGTTGGGGTTGGCGGTCATATTTCAACTTATGCATCAAGTGCTTCTTTATATGAAGTTGGGTTCAACCACTTCTTCCGCGGTCCAGATTTTGAAGGCGGTGGCGATCAAATTTTCATGCAAGGCCATGCCAGCCCAGGTATGTATGCACGCGCATTTCTTGAAGGTCGCATTAGTCAAGATCGGTTAGATGGTTTCCGTCAGGAATTATCTAGTAGCCCTAATTCGCTTCCAAGCTACCCACACCCACGTTTGATGCCAGAGTTCTGGCAGTTCCCAACAGTGTCAATGGGTCTTGGTCCGATGAATGCGATCTACCAAGCTCGATTCAATCGTTACTTGCATCACCGCGGTATTAAAGACACTTCACAGCAACGTGTTTGGGCATTCCTTGGTGACGGTGAAATGGATGAGCCAGAGTCATTAGGTGCAATTGGTATTGCAGCTCGCGAAGAATTAGACAATTTAACTTTTGTTATTAACTGTAATTTGCAACGTCTTGACGGTCCGGTTCGCGGCAACGGCAAGATTATTCAAGAACTTGAATCACACTTCCGCGGTGCTGGCTGGAATGTAATCAAAGTTGTTTGGGGTCGTGAGTGGGATGAACTACTTGCTAAAGACAACGAAGGTGCACTTGTTGGTTTGATGAACCGCACACCAGATGGCGACTTCCAGACTTATAAGACTGAAAGTGGCGGCTTTGTGCGCGACAACTTTTTTGGTCGCGATCCGCGCACTAAAGCAATGGTTGAAGATTGGTCAGATGACAAGATCTGGGCGCTACGTCGTGGTGGCCATGATTACCAAAAGCTTTTTGCTGCTTACCAAGCAGCAATGTCCCACACAGGTCAGCCAACTGTGATTTTGGCTAAGACCATCAAGGGTTGGACTCTTGGCTCACACTTTGAAGGTCGCAACGCAACCCACCAGATGAAGAAACTGACTGTTGAAGATCTGCAAAAGTTCCGCGACACACTTCAACTTGAAATTCCAGATTCACAGCTTGATGCCTACACCCCGCCTTACTTCCATCCAGGCGACAATCACGAACACATTCAGTATTTACATGAACGTCGTCGCGCTCTTGGTGGTTATGTGCCAACTCGTCGCACCCAGTCAAAGCCACTAGCACTTCCAGGCGATGAGTCATACAAAGACATGAAAGTTGGTTCAGGAAACCAAGCCGTGGCAACCACAATGGCTTTTGTTCGCTTGCTTCGCGACTTACTTAAAGATCCAGTAATTGGTCCTCGTATTGTGCCGATCATTCCGGATGAGGCAAGAACTTTCGGTATGGACTCGTTCTTCCCTACCTTGAAGATCTACTCTCCGCATGGTCAGCAATACATGTCAGTTGACCGTGAACTGATGCTTTCTTACAAAGAATCAGAAACTGGTCAGATTCTGCACGAAGGTATTAACGAAGCTGGCTCAGTTGCCTCTTGGACAGCCGTGGCAACCTCTTACTCAACCCACAACGAACCGATGATCCCGGTTTATATCTTCTATTCCATGTTCGGTTTTCAGCGAACTGGTGATTCATTCTGGCTTGCTGGCGATCAAATGGCTCGCGGTTTTGTGCTTGGTGCAACCGCTGGTCGCACAACTTTAAATGGTGAAGGTCTGCAGCACGAAGATGGACATTCACATCTTTTGGCTTCAACTAACCCTGCAGTTGTGGCATACGACCCGGCTTATGCATTTGAAATCGGTCACATCGTTCGTGATGGTTTAAGGCGGATGTATGGCGAGGATTCTGAAAACGTTTTCTACTACTTAACTGTTTACAACGAACCAATTGTGCAACCAGCTGAACCAGAAAATGTTGATGTCAATGGCATCTTGAAGGGTATGCATTTATTTGCTCCAGCTAAGTCTGAAGATGGAATGCGCGCTCAAATCATGGCATCAGGTGTTGCTATGCCTTGGGCTCTTGAAGCACAAGGAATCCTGGCTGATGAATGGGGCGTTAATGCAGACATTTGGTCAGTTACATCATGGAATGAACTTCGCCGTGATGGCTTAGATACCGATCGCCATAACCTGCTTAACCCACAAGATCTGCGCACATCTTTTGTGACCCAAAGACTTGCTGGAAAGCCAGGACCTGTTGTTGCAGTTTCTGATTACATGCGCGCTGTGCAAGATGGTATTCGCGAATGGGTACCACAGAACTTCACTTCACTTGGTACAGATGGCTGGGGAATGTCAGATACCCGCGGCGCGCTTCGTCGTCACTTCTTAGTTGATGCGCAAAGTATCGTCGTTGCAACCCTTTCAATGTTGGCTAAAGAAGGAAAGATTGACGCAGCAAGAGTTTCTGAAGCTGTGGAGCGCTACCAACTTCACAATCCAAAAGCAGCTGGTTCAGGTAATACTGAAGGTGGCGGCTGATCCCAAATTTAGGATCGCTTCCAAATGAATCAGTCAAACCAGTCGCAAACCTCACCAGAGCGTATTGCCGCTGAACGTGCGGTTTTGTCGCGTCGTGTTTCACGTATGACTGGTGAACTCACAACTGCTGCAACTTCCAGAATGGAATCATCACTTCCTTGGTTTAAAGCGCTTCCCGCAAATGAACGCGCGTCGGTTAGCACGATCGCCCAAGCTGGTATTTCAACTTTCGTCGATTGGTTTATCACCGACCAAACCCCGTCGCAATCTGTGGCAAAGATTTTCTCAAGTGCCCCGCGTGATCTTGCCCGATTAATCACGTTGCAACAAACTGTTGAACTTGTGCGAACAACTATGGCAGTAGTTGAAGAATCAGTAATTCGGATCGCTGGTGATAGTGAAACTCGTCAACAGTATTTACGTGAATCACTACTTCGCTATTCACGTGAGATTGCATTTGCCGCTGCTGAAGTTTATGCAAGAGCAGCTGAATCGCGAGGTGCCTGGGATGCTCGCCTTCAGGATTTAGTGCTTGATTCAATTTTGGCTGGCGAAAATTCCGACGCGCTAATTTCACGCGCAACTGCAGCTGGCTGGGATGCGAACTGGCCACTATTTGTGATGGTTGGCCCGGTGCCATCAAGTCAGGTAGCAACTGAAGTTCACGTTGAACAAATTCGCCGAACTGCAAAAGCGCAAAATGTTGATGTGATGGTCGGTGTGCAAACCGACAGGTTGATTACTGTCGTAGGTGGCGCACAACTGGAACCGGACACAACCGCAATCGCTAAGACTTTCGTAGGGCACTTCGGACCTGGCACAGTTGTCATCGGACCACTTGCAACAAATTTAGTTAGCGCATCACTTTCAGCCAACGCAGCGATTTCTGGCTACCGCGCTGTTGAATTAATAGGTAAGGCGCCAAGGATGATCTCTTCTGATGAACTTATTTCCGCACGGGTAATTAATGGTGACTTAAGTGCAATTGAGCCTTTAGTTGAAATCCTTCGAAAGACTTTGAAACAAGATGTCCGAACCACTCTTGCCACTTACCTAGAGCTGGCGCCATCCATTGAAGGTTGCGCCAGAGCTCAGTTCATTCACGTAAATACCGTGCGCTATCGCCTTAAAAAAGTGCACGATCTAACTGGCCTCGATCCAACTGAGCCAACTGATGCGCTGACGCTTCGAATTGCTCTCATGTTGGACCGAAAAACTCCATTTTTGTAGTCTTCCTACAATAAATAGCCCTAGAATTTAGTTATTCTCCTGCCCTTTTGGGTGTTACCTATACGGAAGACTAAACGTCGTGCTTGCAATTGTTGCTCCGGGTCAAGGCGCCCAAACCTCAGGTTTCTTAAAACCTTGGCTTGAATTACCAAATTTTGAAGATCGTTTGCGTTGGCTAGGAACTGTTGCTGGCATCGATTTAGTTAAACACGGCACTGAAAGTGATGAAGAGACCATCAAAGACACTGCGGTGGCCCAGCCACTGATCGTGGGTTCAGGTCTTGTTTCCCTACTGAGCCTTTTCCCGCACCCAGGTGAATCCTTTAGCAAAGTGGCAGTTGGTGCTGGTCATAGCGTTGGTGAAATTACAGCTGCTGCTGGCGCACATGTGATGACTGCCGAACAAGCCATGGTTTTTGTTCGTGAACGCGGCAAGGCGATGGCCGACTCTGCTGCAGTTACCCCAACTGGCATGACGGCCGTACTTGGCGGCGAACGTGCGGATGTGATTGCTGTTCTAGAAAAGCATGGTCTTACCCCAGCTAATGAAAATGGTGGCGGTCAGATTGTTGCTGCTGGAACCATTGAGCAACTTGAAGCGCTAAAGAATGATCCACCAGCTGGCGCGCGCATAATTCCACTTTCAGTTGCTGGTGCGTTCCACACTAAGCACATGATTCCGGCAGCTAAGACGTTAGGTCAGCATGCTAAAGCTATTTCAACTCATGATGCCCGTCTTCGCTTACTTTCAAATCAAGACGGCACAATCTTGCACGATGGTCGCGAGGTATTAAAGCGTTTAGTAACTCAAGTTAGTTCACCTGTTCGCTGGGATTTATGTATGCAAACCATGCTTGATCTTGGTGTTACTGCAGTCCTTGAACTTCCACCAGCAGGGACTTTGATTGGCATGGCTAAGCGTTCAATGCCAGGAGTTGAATTACTTGCCCTTAAAACTCCAGATGATATTCCTGCAGCTCTTGATTTAATTGCCCGCCATGCAACTGTTAGCCCCGTTGGCGATAAGCCAACTTGGCGTCTAGTTGTTGCGCCATACAAAGGCATTATTGAATTTAATGTTTCTGAAGAACCTGGAACTGAACTTGCAAATAACACCAAGGTTGCAACCATTCGCACACTTCGTGATGAATACGAAGTTGTTGCCCCGCATGGTGGCTCGATTGTTGAATGGCTTGTCACAGATGGTGACCCAGTAAACCCAGGTCAACCACTTCTTCGCTTACATCCACGAGCAGGCGCATGACCAACTTAAAGACACCGCAAACTACAAGCCATGCGGGCCTAATTGGTTTGGGTATTTATCGGCCAAGCCGAGTTGTGCCTAACTCAGAAATTATTGATGCCATCGATTCAAGTGATGAATGGATTAGAGAGCGTTCTGGAATTATCGAACGTCGTTTTGCATCTGCTGATGAAACTGCAGCATCAATGGGCGCAATCGCTGCCAAGAATGCTCTAGTTGATGCCAAGGTATCTGCTGATCAAATAGACGTAGTTCTAGTTGCAACTTTTTCACATCGCTATCAAACACCTTCAGCTGCTGCTGAAATCTCGGCATCTATAGGCGCCAACAACGCAAGTGCTTTTGATATCTCAGCTGCGTGTGCCGGCTTTTGTTATGGCATTGGGATCGCAGATGCTCTAGTTCGCGCTGGTAGCGCAAAAAATGTTCTAGTTATCGGCACCGAAAAACTCAGCGACATCATCGACATGACTGATCGTGGAACTGCATTTATTTTCGCTGATGGCGCGGGCGCAGTTGTGGTTTCAAAAACTGACGAACAAGGAATTAGCCCAACTATTTGGGGTGCTGACGGCAATGCGCGCGAAGCAATAATTATGCAGCCGGATTCAGTAACAGCTGGAAAAGAAGGTGTGCCATCGCTATTAACTATGCAAGGCCAAGCAGTATTTCGTTGGGCAGTTGGCAGCATGGGAGATGTTTGTCATAAGGCACTTGATGCATCTGGCATAACCGCAGACGAATTAAAGGCTTTTGTTCCGCATCAAGCCAACATTCGCATCACTGATGCAATAGTTAAAAGATTTAATTTCCCGCAATCAGTTGTGATTGCAAAAGACATTGAAACAGCAGGCAACACGTCAGCGGCTTCAATCCCACTAGCACTGCATGCTTTGCGTGAAGCAGGCCAAGTTAAAAAAGGTGACCCATTTTTAATGGTCGGCTTTGGCGCAGGTCTTGCTTTTGCCAGCCAAGTGGCGCTAGTCCCATAAGTTTCGAGTTCGCTTTCAAAAAAGTGGATTCGAGAAACGACCCGCAACCGCGGGAAGTCCTACCCGATAAAGGAGAGAAAGTATGTCACAGCAGGACATCCTCGCGGGCCTAGCCGCGATCGTAAACGAAGTAGCCGGTATTCCAGCTGAAAGCGTTGCAATGGATAAGTCTTTTGTGGACGACCTAGACGTTGACTCATTGTCAATGGTTGAAGTTGTTATGGCATGTGAAGACAAGTTCGGCGTAACAATTCCTGACAGTGAAGTTAAGAACCTAAACACTGTTGGTGACGCTGTTAACTACATCTTGGCTAACAAGTAATAACGATCGCCATTTTGTTTTTGGCGGGCGGCTTGAATGAGTCGCCCGCCCATAGCAAATGGCCCGAGATCTAAATCAAAAAATAAACAGAAAACTTAATAAAACAACTACAGAAAGGTCGACAACTATGAGCCGTACCGTTGTCGTAACAGGATTAGGCGCAACTACCCCACTTGGTGGAAATGTTGCCTCAACCTGGGAAGCACTACTTGCTGCAAAGTCAGGCATTGGATTATTAACTGATCCAAAGTTTGCTGAATCACCCGTTCGCATTGCAGCAGTTGCCAAAGAAGATCCAGAAAACATTCTGGAAAAACACGAGACACGTCGCATGGACCGCTCTCAGCAGTTAGCCCTTATTGCTGCTCGTGAAGCTTGGAAAGATGCTGGCAGTCCAGAACTTGATCCAACCCGTTTAGGTGTTGCCGTTGCCACAGGTGTTGGCGGCGCAATTTCGCTGATGGATCAGTACGACATTTTGAAAGAACGCGGCGCATCTCGCGTATCGCCAATGACAGTCCCAATGCTTATGCCAAACGGCCCGGCCGCCGTTGTTGGCTTAGAGTTCGGTTCTCAAGCAGGCGTGCACACACCAGTATCTGCTTGTGCATCTGGTGCGGAGGCTATTGGCTATGGCGCTGAAATGATTCGCACAGGTCGAGCTGATGTTGTGATCTGTGGTGGAACTGAAGGTTGTATTCACCCACTAACTATTGCTGCGTTTGCGGCAATGCGCGCACTTTCAACTCGTCATGATGATCCAGCAACCGCTTCTCGCCCATTTGATAAAGATCGTGACGGCTTTGTGATGGCAGAAGGCGCAGCAATTGTGGTGCTTGAATCTGAAGAATTTGCTAAAGCACGTGGCGCGAAAATTTATGCAATCTATGGTGGTCAAGGTTTAGCAGCAGATGCGCACCACATCGCTCAGCCTGAACCTGAAGGCCGTGGCGTTATTGCTGCGATGAATCGCGCACTAGTTGATGCTGACCTAACAACTAAAGACATTGTTCACATCAACGCCCACTCAACCTCAACCCCAGCAGGTGACGTTGCTGAGGCTAAGGCAATTCGCAAAGTTATGGGTAGTTATGCCGATAACGCTGCCGTTACTGCGGTTAAAGGCGCAGCTGGCCACTTACTCGGTGGCGCTGGCTCACTTGCTGCGATCGTTGCGATCCTTTCACTTCAAGAACGCGTCGTTCCGCAGGTTACAAACCTAGTGAACCTCGATCCTGAAGTTGATATCGATGTTGTCATCGGAAAACCTCGTGAATTGCCAATGACTGGCCAGCTAGCTGCCTTAAGTAATTCATTTGGCTTTGGTGGCCATGACGTTGTACTCGCATTCAAGAGCTCATCATGAGTGCCCCAGCACCTGAAGATAAGAAATTAATGGCCCCTCGTCGCATTGCGGCGATCCTTGATGAAGGCTCAGTTAATTACATTTCTGGTCAACAAGATGGCAACGGTGCAGTTTCAGCAAGTGGGACTATTAATGGCCGCGAAGCAATTGTGTTTAGTAATGATCCGTCTTACCAAGGTGGATCACTTGGCGCACTTGAAGGCAAAGTAATTACTGATGCTTACGCGATCGCTATGGAAAAGCAGTGCCCGATCATTGGTATCTGGCATTCAGGTGGTGCTCGTTTACAAGAAGGTATTTCTTCACTAAAAGCATTCGGTGAAATCTTTAGTGCAATGACTCATGCATCAGGCAAGATCCCACAAGTATCTGTTGTGCTTGGTCCAGCAGCCGGTGGTGGTGCTTACGGTCCAGCACTAACTGACATTGTGATCCTTGGTCCTGAAGGTCGTATCTTCGTAACTGGTCCAGATGTTGTTCGCTCAGTTACTGGTGAAGATGTCGACATGCTTCGCCTTGGTGGCCCTGAACCACATGGTCGCCGAAGCGGTGTAGTTCACGTAGTTAGCGAAACTGAAGAACAAGCTCTACTTGATACTCGCAACGTCGCTGATCTAATGGGTAACCAAGGAAAACTTGATGTGAGCAAGATCGGTGATGTCGATTTTGGCGCACTACTTCCAGAATCCCCAACCCGTGCATACGACGTTCACCCAATTGTTGATTCAGTATTTGATGCTGGAACCGGAATTGAACTTCACCCACGCTGGGCACCGAATTTAGTCACCGCACTTGGTCGTTTCGGTGGCCGAACTGTTGGCGTGATTGCAAACAACCCACTTCGATTAGGTGGCTGTCTTGATGCCACTTCTGCTGAAAAAGGTTCCAGATTTGTTCGCATGTGTGACGCTCTTGGAATTCCGCTTCTCGTAATGGTCGATGTTCCTGGTTACTTACCTGGGGTTGGCCAAGAATGGGACGGCGTTGTCCGTCGCGGCGCTAAATTACTGCACGCATTTGCTGAATGTGTTGTGCCAAGAATTACCTGTGTGACCCGCAAGTCATACGGCGGTGCTTACATCGCAATGAACTCTCGCAGTTTAGGTGCAACTCACGTGATGGCTTGGGATGGCGCTGAAGTTGCAGTTATGGGTCCAGTTGCCGCCATTCGCATTTTGCACCGTCGCCGCTTAGCTGAAGTCGCTCCTGAAGATCGTGAACGCGTTGAAAACGAACTAGCTGAAGAGCACAAGATCACAGCAGGTGGTTTGACACGCTGCGTTGAACTTGGCGCAATTGATGAAATCGTTGAACCAACAAAGACTAGAACTGCTCTAGCTAAAGCACTTGCTGCAGCCGCTAAGCCAGATGGCAGTTTTGCTCGCGGTAATCATGGAAATATTCCGCTTTAATTAAGTAAACTAAAAGGCGACCATCTTGGTCGCCTTTTAGTTTTAAATCCTGTTTAACTAACTTGGTGCAGCCAGCGAACTGGAACGCCGTCACCTGCATACCTAAACGGTTCAAGTTCCCTATCCCAAGCACTACCCAAAACTAAGTCAATAGCTTCAAGTAGTGAGCTGCCACTTGTTACCGCATCTGAAACTGCGTGCCGAAGTTTTTCTTCAGGGATGTGAACTTCGCCAAAAGCACCCATCGGACTTTGCCAAAGACCAAGTGTTGGCGTTGAAACATATCGCTGACCATCAAAACCACTGCTAGGTTCCTCGGTGACCTCAAATCTTAAGTTTGGATAAGCACGAAGACGGGAAGTGATATCAGCTGCAAGACCAGGGTTACCAGTCCAAGAAAGTTCCGAACGCATCGCACCAGGAAGTACTGGTTGATCAACCCAATCAAGGTGAACGGTTGCACCAAGAACCCCACCAAGGGTCCATTCGATATGCGTGCAAAGCGCTTTAGGGGCGCTATGAATAAACACAACACCACGTGCGCCAGATGACTTAGTCATCTCTTATTTCTCCCATCGTTACTTTCGCAATTTGCCTTCCCCAGCGATTGCGATTGATGGGACTTAACTTCCTTAAGAGAATAACCTGCCTATTCACAGGTTTACCACTAGACCCTCTGGTTACACGCTAATTTGTTGCTAAAACACTGTAAAACAATGCAATTATGCGTTTTGCTCAGTCCATTTCATTAAATCTGACCAAATAGGTGCCCAGCCTTTATAGTCACGAGTTTGGTCACTGGCCGTTACCAGGGTCTTGCCTAGATGTTCTTTGAAATCTGGATATCGCGTATCAAGGCTGGCAATGGAGTCAACATAGGTTCGAATTGTGAAAAGAATGTCACCAGATTTTGGAAGTTTCCAAAGTGTTTGGCGCTCAGTTCTAAAGAACATTGACTCGCCAAAAGATTTCATGTCTTGCGAATCATGTTGTCGCGCCTTACGTCCAGTCTGGGCCGGTTGAAATAGTTCAGGACTATCTAGAACTGTCCAGTTAATTCGCCAGACTGGACGATCTGATGTGAGCTTATGAAACATTGCATCTGTGGCTTTGCCAATTCGTTCTTCATAGTGCGGAACTGGCTGGTGAATTTGATGCATGTCCGCGCCAACTTTTGTGGCCAAATCCCAGCGACTAGGAAAACAAACACTTGCAGCGGTCAGCGCCCACTGGTCACCTTTTGGACTCATGATTACTAAGTCCTCCTGCACTAACAGACTGGCAGCTTCAAGTGGGTGCAAATTGGGGTCAACTTTAACTGGCGCTTTGAATCGATCTGGGAAATGCCTAGGCAAATATTCAATAAGCATTTCTAAAGTTTCAATTGATCCTGCTAGACCTTCTGGCAGGCCTGCAAAAACTAGATCATGTTTGTTTTCTAAAAGGTCTTTTTTTTGATCAATTTCACTCTGAAAATGCTCATCAATTTCGATCCACTTATCCAAATCCATAGCGCGAAGACCCATGGAAACAGTGAATGGTTCACCTTTAACTGGAATATAAGTCACTTGGATCGCCGTTCCCAAACTTGGCATCCGTAGTGAACCAGCCAGGCATAAATTCCACCAAGGAATGCATCAAATACATAGTGTTCTCCCCCGTAAACGAGAGTGAAAACCATACTCAGACTATAAGTAACTAGAAATAATTTCATTCCTGATCTAACTCGAGACCAGAAAAATATAGAAATTAAAATTGCCATTCCAGCATGAAGCGATGGAATTGCAGCCACTTGATTAACTACACCTTGTCCAAGTGAAATTATTTGACCGGCAACTGGAATTCCAAGAGCGGACCAACCTCTTGTTGAAATGCGAAGAACCTCTGGGCCAATCCCACTATTTGCTGCATACCAAGGTGGGGCTGCCGGTAAAAGAACATAGGTAATCAAAGCACCAAGTGAGATAAAAATAATTCGCCTTGCAAATTTCTTCCAAAGATCCCGATTGCGAACATAAAGTGTTCCAATAATTGCCCAAGGAACCACAAAGTGCGATGTATAAACCAAGGCAATTAATGATTCCCAGAGTGGAATTTGATCTGCGTTATATAAATGTTGCTGAAACCAAACGGTTGGGATCTGTCCATTAATCCCAAACCAGGAAAGCTCAAGATTATATATTTCTTCAACTAGAACTGGGCGACCAAATTGATCAGCCGCTCCACGACTGAAGTCATATGCATATAGCAATATGAAAAATGGAATCCAGTCAGCAAAAATACGAAGTGGTCCATTTTCTGTGCCCACTGAAAAAGCAAGGGCGGCAGTAATAATCAGAATTAATTGATTTGCTCGATCAAAAGGAATTCCAGCAAAAAGTAAATAAGAAATAACCAGGATTGCCCAGCCACTGACCGCATATTTTCGCGCAAGTGGCCAATCAGTCATCCTGTTACTTTATCTGTTTATTTTGAACGTTTAACGACCAAATTTGGAATAAGTCCAGGGACTTTGTCCATATATTTTTGGTAATCCGGATAAGTTCGCAGCAACATGGCTTCTTCAAATTTAATTTTGAATAAAAATAGTGAAACTAATAGCACCCAAAAAACAAACTTGATTTGAGAGCCGCTGGATAAAGTCATGCCCAAAGTTGCCAGTATCAAGCCAAAATAAATTGGGTGGCGAACTCGTGAGTAAATACCTTTTGTAATTAGCTTTGCCTGTTTAAGCGGCACTGGATTTGCAGTCAGTGACTTTCCAAGCCCGACAAATCCAATAATCACAACTACGAAGCCAAGTAATTCAAGTGCTCCACCAACGTTGTTCATGGCTGAGTTGTTTGCAAAAATGTCAGGAGATGAAATAAAAACTAAACCACCAAGCAAAATAAATTGAATGGTTACTAGTAATCGACCTTTTGAGTAATTATCCACGGAATTTAAATTACCTTATGAATTTGATTGTGCAAGATTTGCTATTTCTATTAATCCTACGCCCGCAAATGGGTGCAAATTGCCCTCAACAGTGTGAGTTAGTAGACACGTTTTTGGCGCAACTAAAGGGTTTTGCGGGAGTAACTTCAGGAATGTAGGAGCATGACAAAAGAGTTAATGCGTTAGATGTCGGAAAGGCATTAGACATGAAAAACAACAAACTAATCGGCTTAATTGCGATTGCGCTTGGCGCTGTATTTATCGTTGCAGGTGGCGTTAGTTACAACATGGTTCACAACAAACTAGCTGCTGAAAACATCACGGTTTCTGAAGATTCACCAAAGTATGCAGGACTTGCTGTTGCTGGACCTTTGACCGCTTTTCAGGAAGCAAACATGATTGCTGAACACGCACTAAAAGCAACAAATGGTAAGACTTACGCTGAACTAGATCGTGAAGATCCACTACGTGTAGTAGCTATGAACGGCTCCTTCCTACGTGCCTCATTGTTCACCTCAGTGGTTTCTTTCGGTGTATCAGCACTTGCAGCCGGCGTGGGCGTAATGTTCGTCCTTGTTGGTGTGGCAATCCGAAATACTGCTAAGCAGTAGATAAAACGCAAATAGCGGCTGTGATCTCGGGTTCATAGCCGCTATTTGTTTGCCCTCAAGTCAAGATGTCTCGCCACGACTTAAGCGTCTAAAATAGACCCATGGCTAATTCAAAACCTGAAAAAGATCCAGCTAAAGCTGCATTCCTTGCTGCCCTTGAAAAGAAGAAACAAAAAGGCGCCAAGCAAGGCGGCGAAAGTCACACTGATAGCCAAGGTCGAGCAAGCCATGCTCAATCCGGCGCTACTCGCCGCATCGAACGTCGCCGTAGCGGCAGTTCATAAAACTTTCTAATGACTTCAACTAGACTCCAGCGTCAAGCTGGCTATGCAATTCACACACTTACGGCAAGTGGAGCTGTCGTTGGATTACTTGCACTCCAAGCAATATTTGATGGCGATATTCGCATGGCCTTAATTTGGCTTTTAGTTTCCCAAGTAATCGATGGCTTAGATGGCCCAGTTGCTCGAAAGTTCGATGTAGTTGTGCACGCACCGCGAATCGATGGAAATATCTTGGACTTAGTTGTTGATTACGTAACTTGCGTGATTGTGCCAATCGCATTTATGGCGCAAACCGAAATGCTTCCAAAGCGATCTGAATCAGTTTTGGCTGGTTTCATGATTTTGTTCTCCGCCCTATGGTTTGCCAGAACTGATATCGAGACCAGTGACAACTGGTTCAATGGCTTCCCTGCTGCTTGGAATTTAGCTGTGCCAACTTTGTTCCTGGCTCATGCCACAACCGATGTTGTTCAGATTGCCTTCACAATTCTTTGTATCAGCCAGTTAACTAATCTTCAGTTCCCTCACATGGTTCAGTCAAAATGGATGGGCAAAATAACTCTTCCGTTTGGCATTCTCTATTTATTGGATCTGGCTTACATTTCGTTTAATTACGACAACACATCGGGCTATCAGCTTGGCCTGGTTACAGGTGGATTACTTTTTGCATATCCGGTTTATGCACTGGCCATTGGACTCGTGAAAACTATTCGCGATCAGCGGGCCCTTGCTTAACTTGTAGAATTACTGAGTAACTAAGGGCGGTAGCTCAGTCGGTCAGAGCTAAGGACTCATAATCCTTCGGTCGTGGGTTCGAGCCCCACCCGCCCTACCAAATGTCTAATTAATTCTTCAAAGATTGGTCCATCATGCGAGTTGGCTACGTTGTTCTCTATGTCAAAGACTCTGAAGCATGTAAGAAATTTTGGACTGAAAAAGTTGGTATGCAGGTCAAGGAAACTACAAAAGTCGAATTAAATACCGTCTACCGAGTTGGATTTAGCGATCAGAACTTTTCCTTTGAGTTAGTACCCCTTGACCTAATGAAGGAAAATCCACATGGTCTGGATTTGGCCACGCCTTCAATTTGTTTCTATGTGGACGATATTCCCGTATTGCATAAACAATTAACGGACAGTGGTGTAACAACTACTGAAATCACACTGCATGCTGATAAAGCAAACTTTGCCTTTTGCGATAACGAAGATCGCTGGTTTGCAGTTCTAGAAGATAAGTAAAGATTTACTTTTTCGCAGTCTTAGATTCCCCTGGCGAAAAACTTTGAAGTCCAAGCCCAATAACGACCAAGGCTAGGCCAATTGCACCTTGAAGAGTTAGTTCCTCATGCATGACTGCAACACCAAGAATTGCCGCAGTAACTGGATCTGAAAGCATCATGGTTGCTGCTACACCGGGTGCGATCCCTCGAATACCCAGAATCTGGAGCGCATTTGCTAGACCCATAGTCACAACGCCTAGGAATAGCGCAAGACCAATTGCTTCAGTATTCCACGTTACTTTCATTAAATCTGTATAAACAAAAACCAGTAAACCTAGAGAGCCAAGCAAGTAAGCCAAGCCTGGCAATTGCATTGGATGGCCACCTGCGCGAATTTCTACTTTTGCTGCGTTTAAGTAGCCACCAATACCCGACCCTGCAATAACTGCATAAATAAGTCCAGTTGAATCATTAACTTGCAATTCACCAAGTGATCGAACAGCAAGGCCGACAATTCCAATAATTGAAGCAATAAACCAAATTTTATTTGGGCGTTCGCGCAGTACAACCCAACCAACTAAACCAGCTGAAGCTGGAATACATCCAACGGTCACCAGAGCTGCAGTTGCAACCCCCGTGCGTTCAACTGAAGCAAAGAAGAATGCTTGGTAAGAAGCTGAACTTGCAGCCATGATCCAGATGCCAGGTCGCTTTAATAGTCCAAAAAGATTCTTGAATTTGCCACCCATGAAAGGTGCAAAAAGTAAAAGAGTGAAAGCGCCAAGAATTAGTCGTACAAAGCCAACAACTGCAGGGGAAGAACTCAAAGAATAAAGTGCAGCTGCAGTTCCAGCAGTTCCAGCCAAACTGTTGCCAATTAGAGAAAGAGTTACAGATCGCCCAGCGTGAGTATTTTGCCTCACGATTACTTCATTAGAGCGATGAGCTCTTTGGCGCTAGCCACAGTTGTATTGTGAATCTCTTTCTTGGCCTTTTCAAAGTTGCCCGAAAGAATTGCAGCCACATATTTCTCGTGGATCGAATGGTCGCGAACTGGATCTTGCCTGACCAACCGGTCGCGAACAAGAGCGATCGTCATCAAACCTTCGATCACTGGAAGTAGATTTTGAACAACTTGGCTATTTGTAGCTG
>JBEGTB010000091.1:0-3315 GCA_041179585.1 Actinomycetota bacterium | reverse complement strand
CCGCTGGATCTATTTGTTTTGCTAGTCGTAGTCCTTCATCAACATCAATACGAATTGAAGATTCATTCTTAACCTGAGCACATTCGGCAAGTGAAGCGCATGGCTGCTCAATGTAATCTAGACCACCGGCAGCAATTTCATATTTACCAATTAATTTGATGGCATCTGGCGCACTCCACGCGCCATTAACATCAATTCGAATATTGATATCTGTAACACCAAGATCAGATAGTTGCAATCTAATAGCTTCAAGTCTGGCTAGATCTTCTTCAACACCCTGACCCGGTTGCGCAACCTTAACTTTTAATGTTGTCATTCCTGATTCGACGACTGCACGAAAAGTTAAGGCAGCTGCTGCTGTTGCATCGACAGCAGGAATTATTGCGTTGATTGGAACACTGCTTCGAATTGGATCTGGCCATTGAGTGAAAGCTTGCTCTAATGCACCAGCTAGCCAGCGACCAGAAATTTCATCGTCATAGTTATCAAAGGGGGCAAACTCGCCCCAGCCATCAGTTCCTTCAAAAACTAACCCTTTGCGAATTGTAGTTGCCCGAAATTGCATCGTTAGTGGAAGAGCAAATGCTTTACTTCCAGCAGCTAAGTTTTCAATCGACATTTTTAAATGTTGATCTGATTACGGACGCTTAGGGAATTTCTTGAAGTCTGGGCGACGCTTTTCTTTATAAGCATTGCGACCTTCTTGGGCTTCTTCGCTCATGTAGAAAAGAAGTGTCGCATCGCCAGCAAGTTGTTGTACGCCAGCAAGGCCATCATCGGCAGCATTGTGACTTGCTTTAAGCATGCGAAGTGCAAGTGGTGATAGTTCAAGCATTTCTTGACACCACTTAACAGTTTCTTCTTCAAGATCGGTAAGTGGAACAACTTGGTTTACTAATCCCCAGTCATAAGCTTGCTGCGCGCCATACTGACGACAGGTGTACCAAATTTCACGTGCACGTTTTTGTCCAATGTGGCGTGCTAGTAAACCTGAACCGTAACCGCCATCAAATGATCCAACTTTTGGACCAGTCTGGCCAAAGCGAGCATTATCAGCTGCGATTGTTAAATCGCAAACAACATGAAGCACATGTCCACCGCCGATTGAATAACCAGCAACCATCGCTATAACTGGTTTAGGAATTCGACGAATTGCAATTTGTAAATCTAAAACGTTTAGCCGACCAACACCAGCTTGCGCGATTTCATCATCGCCAATGTAACCATCATCGCCGCGAATCATTTGATCGCCACCGCTACAGAAGGCCCAGTCACCTTGACCAGTCAAAATCACAACGCCAACAGAAGTGTCATCGCGAGCAACATCAAGAGCGTGAATTAATTCTTTGACTGTTTGCGGCCTAAAAGCATTTCTTTTTTCTGGACGATTGATTGTGATCTTGGCAATACCTGAATCAGCGCCAGTTGAAACTTCAAATTTGATGTCTTGGTACTTGCCCACAGGCTTCCAGTCACAAGCAAGTTTGATTGATGAATAACTCGGATCGCTCTTTGCCGGACTGTTATCTGCAACCACTGGTGGCAATACATACTTGTTTCGGGTGTCCATGCGAGTGCCTTTAGATTCGTTGTTTTACTCTCGCGTCTAGGCTAGTCATAATGACGCAATCTGACATATCCGGCGAAATTGCAGGTCAACGCAAACTAATCGCTGTGCCAATTCCACCAGGTTCAGGTGGGGTAAATCGGCTTGCCCCAATGCTCAAGCGAGCCCTCGATGGATCTGGCCCTGCCGTTGCACCAATGCCAACCGCTCCAGCTGGGCTAGTTAGTTTGCTAACCGCTGCGATCAAACCTGATGATCCAAAATTTCCACTTGAGTCTCCTGACATTGCGGTTGTCTGCTCAACTAGTGGATCAACTGGAAATCCGCGCGGCGTTTTATTAACTGCCACTGCAATTAAAACCTCGGCAAAAGCATTTGCTGATCGATTCGGAAAAGATTTTCGATGGGTTATGGCAATGCCTGCACATCGAATAGCAGGCATCATGGTTTTAACGCGTGCATTTTTATTTGAAAACCCACATGTAATTGATCCATCAACCGGTGGTGCCAGACCATTTGATCCAGCAACATTTGCTGTGACGACAATGCAGGCTGTCCGTGAGAGCAAACAAGATGGCAGGCCGCTGGCTGTTTCTCTTGTGCCAACGCAAATTGGTCGATTACTTGAATCTGGATCAGTAGGTATTGAAGCTTTATTGTCGTACGACTTGGTCTTAAGTGGCGCAGCGGCAACACCACAACCGATGCTTAATCGGCTTCGTGAACTTGGTGTGAAAGTAGTCATCTCTTATGGCATGACTGAAACCTGCGGTGGATGTGTTTACGATGGTCAGACACTAAACGCAGTTTCTATTTCACTTGGCACAAAAGATGATGTTGAACCTGGACGGATAACTATTTCTGGCCCGGTTATTGCTTCAGGTTACAGATTGCGTCCAGATTTGGATGCGGTTGCCTTTATCGAAAACAAATTAATCACCCATGATGTTGGCAAGTTAGACCAAAATGGTTTGCTGCATGTACTTGGTCGACTTGATGATGTTGTTCAAGTTGGTGGAACTAATGTTTCTTTGTCGGCGGTAGAGGCAATTTTGCGCCATCATCCTTCGATTTCAGATGTGGCAGTAATTGATATTGCAGATGACCTATGGGGATCAATTCCGATGGCTTACATTGTCTTGCGTGATCAGAACGTTAACCGCGCTAATTTAAGTGAACTAATCAAGCAGACTGTCACTGACCGAATTGGTCGCGCAGCTACTCCACGCTCTATTGAATTTGTTGAACACTTACCCATGCTCGATTCGGGCAAAATTGATCGACTAAGTTTAAGAATTAGCGCCAGCGAAGATATTGCTAGCGGAAAAATTAAACATCCAGGAGCGGTTAGTTAAATGGCGAACCGAAGTCAGTGGTACCAAGGCGCTCGCCCATTAACTTTGCCAGCAGCAATTTCACCAGTGTTACTTGGAAGTGCAATCGCACAATTCCATGGAAGTTTTCGTCCACTTATTGCACTGCTTGCAATGGTTGTCGCAGTTTCACTTCAAGTTGGAGTTAATTACGCAAATGACTACAGCGATGGAATCCGTGGAACAGATGAAAATCGGGTTGGTCCAATTCGATTGGTTGGCCAAGGGTTGGCAAAGCCACAAGACGTTAAACGGGCTGCATTTCTAAGTTTTGGTGTGGCAGCAATTGCTGGACTACTAATCACATTGATCACTGGGCTTTGGATTTTGTTACTAGTTGGCTTGCTTTCAATAATTGCTGCCTGGTACTACACC
>JBEGTB010000090.1:0-22684 GCA_041179585.1 Actinomycetota bacterium | reverse complement strand
AGACGCATTTTTGGCACCCGAAAAATCGGTCACGCTGGAACTCTTGATCCAATGGCAACTGGAATGTTGGTTCTAGGCGTTGGCAAAGCAACCAGGTTACTTGGCTACTTAACGGCAACTGACAAAGAGTATTTGGCAACTATTCGCTTAGGTCAAGCCACAAATACTGACGATGCTCAAGGTGAAATTACTAGCTCGGCATCAACATCAAGGATCAGCGATGAAGATATCTTGAATGCAGTACGTGATTTCCGTGGGCCAATTTCGCAAAAACCATCGTCAGTTAGTGCAATCAAAGTAAACGGCAAGCGGGCTTACGCCTTAGTTCGTGGTGGGCAAGAAGTTGATCTGCCAGCACGCGATGTGATGATTCATGATTTTGAAATCATTTCGATCACCCATGATCAAGACACAATTGATGTGAAAGTTCGTGTTGTGTGCAGCGCCGGAACATACATCCGCGCTCTAGCTAGAGATCTTGGTAGCAAGCTAAATGTTGGTGGGCATTTAACTGAACTTCGTCGAACTCGTTCTGGAAAATTCACTCAGATGCGACCACTTGTTGATATTGAAAACACGCCATCAGTTATTGAATTAGCAGATGCCGTGAAAATGACTTTTCCGACAGTTGAAATTTCTGGTGAAGAAATAAAGCGCGCCAAAAATGGCATGCGCGTTACAACACCAGTTCAGCTGCCCGCTGGAATGGTTGGCGTGTTTGCAAATGGTGGCGATGTGATTTCACTTTGTGAACACATTGATAGTGAACTTGTTCCAGTGGTGGTGTTCAACTGATGCCACATCAACAAAAACCAAATGTTGTCACCATAGGTGTATTTGACGGTGTTCACGCCGGGCATAAGTACTTAATTAGCCAGGCAAAAGAAATTGCGAACAAATTGGGCGCGGTTTTAACAGTTGCATCATTTCATCCGCATCCAGTTAGCCAACTTCGCCCAGATAGTTTCTTAGGGTTACTAACTGAACCTAATTACCGCACACACTTACTCAAAGAAGCTGGCGCTGATCGCGTTGAATACATCGAATTTAATCAGCAGGTGGCAGCAATGTCACCAGATGAATTCGTTGATGCAATAGTGCTTGGTCAATTAAAAGCAAACACTGTTGTTGTTGGTCAAAACTTTAGATTTGGTAATAAAGCTTCAGGTGATATTGAAACCTTAAGAATCCTTGCATCAAAGTTTGGCTTTGATGTTGAAGTTGTTGCGCTTGCAGGCGATGCTCAAACTTGGTCATCAACTCGAATTAGAAATCACATTTTGGCAGGTGAAGTTAAACCAGCACGAGAACTTCTTGGCCGGCCACACAGATTGACTGGAGAAGTTGTGCACGGTGATCACCGTGGTCGCGAGATTGGTTACCCAACTGCAAACTTAGAAGTTCACAATCAGTTGATAATTCCAGTCGATGGCGTTTACTCAGCGTTATTAATTACAAAAGATGAAGTTCTTCCAGCAGCAGTGAGCATTGGTACTAACCCAACTTTCGAAGGCGTGATTGGCCGAAGGGTTGAGGCTTATGCAATTGATCGAACCGACCTTGATTTATATGGCCAGGTGGTTGATTTAGATTTCTTGGACTTTGTTAGACCTATGGTTGCCTTTGATGGGTTAGAGGCATTGCTAGTTGAAATGGCTAAAGATATAGACAAATCAAGGGGCCATATTTCCGATTTTCTAGATACCCCTAGTCACTGATACCTTTAATCCAGACGGTTTTGGAAGCGGGCGCTCTAAAACTCGTGGCATCTAATCAATGGGTTGGCAACAATCCCTTACCGCGCTCGAAGGAAAAATAAATGCCGTTAGACGCAAAAGTAAAAGAAGAAATCATCGCTAAGTACGGTTCAAAGCCAGGCGATACCGGAAGTCCAGAAGTTCAGATCGCACTAATCACTCAGCGAATCAATGACTTAACTGAACACTTAAAGTCACACAAGCACGATCACCACAGCCGTCGCGGTTTGCTACTGCTAGTTGGTCAACGCCGTCGTCTACTTGATTACTTAACCAAGTCAGACATCAGCCGCTACCGTTCAATCATCGAAAAGCTCGGTATCCGTCGCTAATAAAACTTATTGAAATTCACCAGCCATAAATCTGGCTGGTGAATTTCATAAAACCAATGCGGGATAACTCGCGCACAATCGAATAGCCGGTCGGTCCTCGGTAGTGGTATTCGGATAATAAATTTTCCGCGTACTTCGATCGAAGATCGACAAACATACTCATACGAGATGAGTGAACTTTTCGCATTCGTACGCGCGTTATCCCTTAACGAAAAGGGAGGTTACCTATGGAAGGTAACGAAGTACAGTCAAGCGTTGCTGTCATCGACAACGGGTCGTATGGAAAACGCACAATCAAGTTCGAAACAGGTCGTTTAGCAAAGCAAGCTGCAGGCACTGCAGTTGTATACCTAGATGACGAAACAATGTTGCTTTCAGCTACAACTGCTAGCAAGACACCTAAAGATCAATTCGACTTCTTCCCACTAACTGTGGATGTTGAAGAACGTATGTACGCAGTTGGTCGCATCCCAGGATCATTCTTCCGTCGCGAAGGTCGTCCAACTGAAGATGCAATCCTTACTTGTCGTTTAATCGACCGTCCATTACGTCCAGCATTCGTTAAGGGTCTTCGTAACGAAGTTCAAGTTGTTGTAACTGTACTTTCATTAAATCCAAAAGATCTTTACGACGTAATTGCAATTAACGCATCTTCAATGTCAACTCAACTAGCTGGTTTGCCGTTCTCTGGTCCAATCGGTGGCGTTCGCGTTGCACTGATCAAGGGTCAATGGGTTGCTTTCCCAACTCACGAGCAACTTGAAGAAGCAGTGTTCGACATGGTTGTCGCAGGTCGCATCGTTGATAATGATGTTGCAATCATGATGGTTGAAGCAGAAGCAACTGAAAACACAATCGATTTAATTGCTGGTGGCGCTAAGGCTCCATCTGAAGACATCGTTGCCCAAGGTCTAGATGCGGCTAAGCCATTTATCCGTACACTTTGCGAAGCACAAATTGCTCTTGCCAAGGTTGCAGGTAAAGAAACAGCAGAATTCCCGATCTACCTAGATTATGAAGCTGATGCTTACGCAGCTGTTGAAGCACTTGTTGCACAAGATCTGGCAAAGGCGCTAACTATAGCCGGTAAGCAAGAACGCGAAACTGAACTAGATCGCATCAAAGATGTGACCGTTGAAAAGCTTGGCGAACAATTCGAAGGCCGCGAAAAAGAAATTTCAGCAGCACTTCGTTCTGTTACCAAGAAGCTAGTTCGTAAGCGCGTACTAAAGGACAAGATCCGCATTGACGGCCGTGGCCTTCGCGATATTCGTAACCTGACTGCAGAAGTGGCTGTTATTCCACGTGCACACGGTTCAGCAATCTTCGAACGTGGTGAAACTCAAATTGTTGGTGTGACCACACTGAACATGCTGAAGATGGAAATGCAGCTAGATACTTTGTCGCCAATCACTTCAAAGCACTACATGCACAACTACAACTTCCCGCCTTACTCAACGGGTGAAACAGGCCGCGTGGGAACACCTAAGCGTCGCGAAATTGGTCACGGCGCGCTAGCAGAACGTGCACTTGTGCCAGTTCTTCCAGCAAAGGCTGATTTCCCATACGCAATCCGTCAGGTGTCTGAAGCATTTGGTTCAAATGGTTCAACATCTATGGGCTCTGTTTGTGCATCAACACTTTCGTTATTAAATGCTGGTGTTCCATTACGCGCTCCAGTTGCTGGTATTGCAATGGGTCTTATCTCTGATGAGATCGATGGCAAGACAGAATACGTAGCGCTAACTGACATCCTTGGCGCAGAAGATGCCTTCGGTGACATGGACTTCAAAGTTGCTGGAACAAAGGATTTTGTTACAGCTCTTCAGCTTGATACCAAACTTGATGGCATTCCAGCATCAGTACTTGCTGGCGCGCTAACTCAAGCACGTGAAGCACGTCTTGCGATTCTTGATGTGATGATGGAGGCCATTGATTCTCCAGATGAAATGTCACCATACGCTCCACGCATCATCTCGGTTCAGATTCCAGTGGACAAGATCGGTGAAGTTATCGGGCCTAAGGGCAAGATCATTAACCAGATCCAAGAAGACACTGGCGCTGACCTAACCATCACTGATGATGGCATCGTTTACATCGGCGCAACTAGTGGCGAAGCTGCAGAAGCAGCTCGCGCTCAAGTTAACGCAATTGCTAATCCTTCTATGCCAGAAGTTGGTGAACGCTACATGGGAACTGTTGTTAAGACAACAAACTTCGGTGCGTTCATTTCACTATCTCCAGGTAAAGATGGACTACTTCACATCAGCCAACTTCGTAAACTTTCGGGTGGTAAGCGCGTAGAAAACGTAGAAGATGTTGTGAAAGTTGGCGACAAAGTTCACGTTGAAATCGCTGAAATCGATCAACGCGGCAAGCTTTCGCTAATTCCAGTTGTCGAAGGTGAAGAAAATTTGGCATCTGAGGATGACGAATAATTGACCAAAAGTAAGAGTGGAGTGGTCCTTGGGCATGAACAACGCCCGGGGACCACTCGCACTTTGCTCACTGAAGAGCAAGGCGGCTTAGTTAAGCGCACGGTGATGCCTAGTGGCCTTCGCATCATCACTGAATACATGCCAACAGTTCGATCAGCTGCAATAGGCATTTGGGTAAATGTTGGTTCTCGCGATGAAGTTGCCTCGCAAACTGGCTCAGCCCACTATCTAGAACACCTTCTTTTTAAAGGGACTAAAAACCGCACTGCATTAGAAATTAGCTCAAGTATTGATGCTGTCGGCGGAGAAATGAATGCGTTCACTTCAAAAGAGGTGACTTGTTTTTATAACCGGGTCCTTGATACCAGCGTGCCGACATCTATCGACGTTTTGGTTGACATGATCACAAGTGCCACGATCTCAACAAGCGATGTTGACCAAGAGCGCACTGTAGTTCTTGAAGAAATCGCAATGCGTGATGATGATCCATCAGATATCGTGCATGAACAATTTGCTAAAGCGATGTATGGGGATGCGCCACTTGGACGCTCAATCCTTGGCACAGTTGAAAATATTTCCTCACTTTCACGTCGTTCAATTCATGGTTTTTACCAGAAGTACTACACACCTGATCGCTTAGTTGTTTCCGTTGCAGGCAATATAGAACATGCCGAAGTTGTGAAACTTGTGCGTAAAGCATTTGCTAAAGGTGGCGTTGACTTAGGTGCCACTGAAAAGTCGCCATTTGTGCCAGCTGCAACAAAAGCAAAAGTTAACCGCAATGGTGGTTTTGTTAAATTCGATAAAGACACTGAACAAGCAAACGTGGTAATCGGTGTCCCAGGTATTGATCGAAGTGATGAGCGCCGTTACATCCTTAATGTTTTCAACTCAGTGCTTGGTGGGGGAATGTCGAGCCGTTTATTCCAAGAAGTTCGCGAAAAGCGCGGCCTTGTTTATACGGTTTATTCATTCGCTCAGCAGTTCCAAGATGCCGGTATCGCTGGAATTTATGCGGGTTGTAATCCAAAGAATTTAGAAACAGTCCGTGAAGTTTGTAGTGATGTTTTAGCTGACGTGGTTAAAAATGGCATCACTAAGGAAGAACTTGAAAAAGCTAAAGGCCAAGTAAGTGGTGGCATGGTTCTAGGTCTTGAAGATACCGGTTCAAGAATGAGCCGAAATGCCCGCAATGAACTGAACTTTGGTTATGTTGCATCAGTTAGTGAAGTGCTAGATCGAGTTTCTGCCGTTACGCTTGATGAAGTGCACGCATTGGCGCACCACTTGTGGTCACAAGATCCAATGGTTGCAGTAGTTGGACCAGCGGGAATGAAGGCAGGGAAGTAATGACAATTAAAGTTGGCGTACTTGGTGCCAAAGGCCGCATGGGTAAAACCGTTTGCGATGCCGTATCTGCTGCAAATGATTTAGAACTAGTTTGTGCTCTTGATGCTGGCGATAACTTACAAGAATTAGTAACCTCTGGCGCTCAGGTCGTGGTCGATTTCACGATTCCAGATGCAGTTATGGGCAACTTGGAATTTTTATCTGCAAATAACATTCACGCCGTGGTTGGCACAACCGGTTTCACCGAAGATCGCTTAGCCAAAGTAAAAGACCTATTCGCTAAGTCATCTGGCAATGTTTTAATCGCCCCGAACTTTGGTGTTGGCGCAGTGCTGATGATGCAGTTTGCCGCAAAAGCAGCCCCTTACTTTGAAAGCGTTGAAATTGTTGAATTACATCACCCACGCAAAGTCGATGCCCCAAGTGGCACAGCAAGGCGCACCGCTGAACTTATTGCAAAAGCTCGCAAAGATAACGCTGCTATGCCAGATGCCACAAGTGATCTAATCGATGGTGCCCGCGGGGCAACCGTTGATGGAATTCCAGTTCACAGTATCCGTGCGCAAGGTTTGGTTGCTCACCAAGAAGTTATTTTCGGTGGACCTGGTGAAACTTTGACTATTCGCCATGACTCTCTTGACCGTGAATCTTTTATGCCTGGTGTCCTTCTTGCGGTTCGCAAGATTGGCGAAACTAAGGGTGTAACTTTTGGTCTTGAAGGGCTACTAGGTCTTTAATTTCAAATGGCTAAACGGGTAGCTTTAATCCTTTCTGGAATCCTTGGCGTTTATTTAGTATTTGCTGCCTGGCGCGGTTTTGATTTATTACTTGTTGATGATCCAGCTGTTCGAGCACTAGGCGTATCGGTCTTAGTTCTGCCAGTACTTGGCGTGATCCTGGTGGCACGCGAAATCAAGTTTGGAAAACTTAGTTATGAGATGGGCCAAGAAATAAGTGAGAGCCTGCTTCCCAAAAAAGATTTCACCGAAGAAGAAAAACGAACCTTTTTAGATCAAGCCATCGAACGCGCTAAAAATGACATGGATAACTGGGCCAATTGGTATTCGGTTGCCCTTGCTTATGACGTATTAAATGAACGAAAGCTTGCCCGCGAAGCAATGCAACATTCAGTTGAGCTTTATCAGGCAGCTAAGCCGAAATAGCGAAGTAGCGCGGCAACAATCGCAGCTACCAGCACAACAGCAATAAACGGTGCTTTAAGCCGAAGTGCAACAAGGGATGCACCAAGTGCTGGAAGTCTGGCATCAACTAGTAAACCTTGACCATCACCCAGCGTTTGAATTGCCACGATTGCTGATAACAGTGCAATTGGCAAAAGGTGAGTGATTTCAAAAACTAATGGCTTTTCAAGGAAGCTCTTTGGAATGACGACACCGATTAGTTTCAAGATGTAACAACCTAGAGATGCGCCTAGAACTGTGATCCAAAGTGCGCTCATTATTTTTCACCACCATTTCGATGAGTGAAAATGTAACCCGCAATGAAAGCCACAATCGATGAAGCGATGATTGGAACACCTGGCATCACAAAGCTTGCAAGAGATAGGGCAACAAGCGCTCCGCCAAGTGCGACCACAAGTTGACCTTTGTTTTTAATTTGCGGGTAAACAAGCGCAAACAACCCAGCACCGATGGCAGCATCTAACCCAAGTGCCTTTGGATCGCCAATTGAATTAGCAGCTAAAGCGCCAAGCAGAGTTGCTAAGTTCCAAAGAATAAACACTGAAAGCCCAGTTGACCAAAATGCAAAGCGCGAAGCCCTGCCATCAAAAGTTCTCTCATCCTGGGCAAGCCCCATTGCAGTTGATTCATCAATAGTCCAGTGGCTGGCAAGTAATTTCTTAAGACCAGTTGCTTTAAGAACTGGCGTCATGCGCATGGAATATGCGGTGTTTCGCGTTCCAAGCAAAATAGCTGCCATTGCCGCGGATAAACCCGAACCGCCGCTTGCAATTGTTGAAACCAGGGCAAACTGACTTCCGCCAGTGAACATCAAAATAGATAGGGCGCAGGTTTGCAGAACTGATAATCCAGTTGTGGTGCCAAGAGCTCCAAAGGAAACGCCATAAGTGGCCACTGCAACACCAATACTTAAGGCATTGCGTGATATTTCAGAGCGGGTTTGATCCCAAGTGGCTCCGGCTGTGGCACGCATGGATTCCACTCTAGCGTTACCTAGAGTTACCCAACAGTTAATGAGCAGTAAGTAGTCTTTGAATCGTGAATAAATATAGAACTGGGTTCCTATATGCATTTCTTGGCATCACTATTTTTTCATTCACTCTTCCAATGGTGAAATTATCCTTACCAAGTTTTGCTCCGTGGACATTGACTTTTGGCAGAGCGGCTATTGCTGGAGCCATTGCGCTAGTTCTTTTAATAATCAAAAAGGTCCCAATCCCAGATAAAAAGTTGTGGTCAAAAATATTTGTTACCTCACTTGGAATTGTTGTTGGTTTTCCAGTTTTAACTACCTTTGCTTTGCAGCAAACTACTTCAGCACACGGCGCTGTAATTATTGCTGGGCTTCCAATGGCAACTGCGGTGATCGCAGTGATTCGACTTTCTGAGCGCGAACCGATTGGTTTTTGGATTGCAGCTCTGATCGGAACGGCCACTTTAGTTGGCTATGCACTTAGTAATGGCGGTAATGAAGATTCAAGTCTGATTGCAGACTTGATGCTTTTTGGAGCGGTATTAGCTGCAGCTATTGGATATGCCGAAGGTGCATTATTAACTAAAGTCATGCCTGGCTGGCAAGTGGTGTCATGGTGTGTTCTGATCTTGCTTCCAATAACCATTCCAGTTTTTATCGTCACGCTGATAAACGGCTGGTCAGATCACCAGATAAGTGCTGTTGGGGTGGGGGCATTTTTGTTCACGGCAATTGGTTCGATGTATTTAGGATTCTTTGCCTGGTATCGCGGGCTTAGTGAACTTGGGGTGACCAAAGGCTCCCAAGTACAGATGCTGCAAGCACTTCTCACCTTGGCGTGGTCAGCATTATTGCTGGGAGAAAGCGTCACCGTGAAGACCCTTTTGGCTGCATCTGTCGTGATTGCCTGCGTTGCCATTACCCAGAAAATCAGGGCGAAAGCTGCTACCGCTTAACTAGGACCCCGAATTGCCAGATCTGGGCCTGGCATGTATTCTTTTATTTATGCAACAAAAAGGTTGCGTAAATAGCCAAGGAAAAAAATGCTCGGAAACTACCTAATCGGTCTTCGTGAAGGCCTAGAAGCAGCACTAGTTGTGAGCATTTTGCTCGTATATGTGAAACGCACTAATCGCGAAGCGCTTGTTAAGTGGGTTAGTTATGGCGTATTTGCCGCTGTTGTGGCAAGTATCTTTGTGGCTTACGTCCTTGAGTCAATTTCTGAAGAGCTAGAAGAATCTTTCGAACCAATTTTCGCTGGAACGGTATCGCTTCTGGCTGTGGTTTTCGTTACTTGGATGATTTTCTGGATGAAAAAGTCAGCCAGAACTATTTCAACCGATCTTCGCAACCGTTTAGATGATGCGGCCCTAAGTGGTGGGCAAGTAGCTGTTGCGCTTATGGCTTTTGTGGCAGTTATTCGTGAAGGCGCTGAAACTGCAGTGTTCTTCTGGGCCGCTTCCCAGGCAACTGGTAGCGCAACCACATCAATTGTTGGATTACTGCTAGGCCTTGGTACAGCAGTGGCACTTGGCTGGGCAATCTATGAATCAGCAGCAAGTGTTAACCTTCCTAAATTCTTCCGCGTAACTGGCGTTCTTTTAGTATTCGTAGCTGCTGGCGTGCTTTCATACGGCATTCACGAATTTCAAGAAGTTGGGCTTTTGCCAGGTGAGGACAATGTCCTTATTAACCTAAGTTCAGTGCTAACCGATGGATCAGTTCTAAGCACTCTGGTTGCTGGCATCTTTAACATCAAGGCAACTACGACCTCAGTTCAGGCAATCGCTTATGTGGCCTATGTGGCAATTGTGCTCTACACCTTCCTAAAGCCTGTGGATGGCAAGCCATTTGCCAAGGCCAAGAAAGACGAACCTACGCTAAGCGCCTAATTAGCCCGCCGATAGTCTTTATTTCGTGAGTCAAGAAATAACCTTTCGCAGTGATGTAACCGTTGAATTAATTAAGCATGCCGCCTCAGATGCTGATGTCATTTGGGCAGCACGTGTTTCAACTAAGGGCGATAGCTCGCACGAGGATTTAAATAAAGACCCTAAGCAATCTGAAGGTCTAATCAATTACTTAATGCGCGATCGTCACGGTAGCCCATTTGAGCACTCAAATTTCACGTTCTTTGTACAAGCCCCAATCTTTATGTGGCGGGAACACTTTCGTCACCGCATCGCAAGTTACAACGAAGAATCAGGCCGCTACAAGCAGCTTGAGCCGATCTTTTATGTGCCAGATGAGAACCGCAAGCTAGTTCAGATCGGCAAAACCGGACATTACGAATTTGTCGATGGCACCAAAGAACAATTTGAAACCGTTGTTGATGCAACGAAGGAATCTTGCAAAGTTGCTTACCAGCAATATGAACGCATGTTAGAAGCTGGCGTAGCTAGGGAAGTGGCGCGCATTGTGCTGCCTCTAACTATTTATTCATCTGCCTATGTGACCATGAATGCCCGCGCGATGATGAACTTCTTAAGTCTTCGTCGCAAAGCTGAGGGTTCACATTTCCCATCTTTCCCACAGCGCGAAATCGAGATGGTTGCTGAGAAATACGAAGAAGTTTTCCAGGAACTTATGCCGTTAACCCACGCTGCTTTTGTGGCTAACGGTAGAGTCGCTCCTTAAGGAAAGAGACAGGTTTATGTCAGCGGCGGCAAAAAATGCATTCGGCACAGTTTTAACTGCCATAGTTACCCCGTTTACTAAAGATGGTTCAAAGGTTGATTATGACGCCCTTAGCCAACTAGCCAATGATCTAGTTGACCTTGGCAATAACGGTTTAGTTGTTAATGGCACAACCGGCGAATCACCAACAACCGATGAGCACGAAAAACTTGAAATCCTAAAAACTGTGATCGCAGCGGTTGGCAACCGAGCCAAGATTGTTGCTGGCGCAGGATCAAATGACACCGCCCACTCAGTATTACTTGCCAAAGATGCTGCTAAAGCTGGCGCAGATGGCTTACTTGTTGTCACCCCTTATTACAACAAGCCACCACAAGATGGTGTGATCGCGCACATGCACGCAGTTGCCGACAGCACCGATCTTCCAGTAATGGTTTATGACATTCCAGGTCGCGCGGGAATTGCAATTAGCAATGAAACAATGATCAAACTTGCTGAACATCCAAAGATTATCGCTAATAAAGATGCCAAAGCTGATCCATGGGCAGCTTCACTTGTGATGGCTAAATCAGATATGGCTTATTACTCAGGTGATGACAGTTTGAACCTGGCCTTACTTGCAATCGGTGCAACCGGTGTTGTTAGCGTGACCGGTCACATCGTTGCAGATCGTCACAAAGCAATGGTTGAAGCAGTTGCCGCAAATGATCTTGAAACTGCTCGCAAAATAAACGTTGGAATGGTGCCAATCACTGAAGGCATCATGACTCGTGTTGGCGGTGCCATCATGGTTAAAGCAGCATTAGATATGCTCGGTCGCCCAGGTGGTGGCTTTTTACGTCTTCCTTTGATTCCAGCAACTCAAGCCCAGCGTGATCAGTTACGCGTTGACTTGGTAGCTGGCGGTTTTAATCTGTGACCCACG
This sequence comes from Actinomycetota bacterium, assembly GCA_041179585.1. Lineage (GTDB taxonomy): Bacteria > Actinomycetota > Actinomycetes > S36-B12 > UBA5976 > UBA5976. The sequence continues at coordinate 11,070 of JBEGTB010000090.1, read as the reverse complement.
CTCATCCTGAACTAGGAACGCCACCGCAATTAGCGCCTGGCGCAATGCGCATTGTGGCTCTTGGCGGCCTTGGTGAAATCGGTCGAAATATGACTGTGCTGGAATTTGGCGGCAAATTACTAATAGTTGACTGTGGTGTTTTGTTCCCAGAGGAATCACAACCTGGTGTTGATTTAATCCTTCCGGACTTTGATTACATCCGTGATCGCATGGGTGATGTCCAGGCAGTTGTTTTAACCCATGGCCATGAAGATCACATTGGCGCAGTTCCTTACTTGCTTCGCGAACGCCAGGATATTCCTTTAATTGGATCACAACTGACTTTGGCTTTCATGGAAAGCAAACTTAAAGAACACCGAATGAACCCAAGCCTTCGCCAAGTTAAAGAAGGCCAGAGTGTGCAAATCGGACCGTTCAATCTTGAATTTATTGCGGTTAATCACTCGATTCCAGATGCGCTAGCAGTTGCAGTTAAAACCGATGCCGGCACAGTGCTAATGACTGGCGATTTCAAAATGGATCAGTTGCCACTAGATGGTCGAAAGACTGATCTAAATACTTTTGCTCGACTTGGCGATGCTGGCGTTGATTTATTTATGGTTGATTCAACCAATGCTGAAGTACCAGGGTTTGTGCCAAGTGAAAAAGATATCGTCCCTGTTCTAGATAGCGTCATCGGCCGGGCAAGTGGGCGAGTGATCGTAGCCTCGTTCGCATCACACGTGCACCGAGTTCAGCAGATTATTAATGTGGCCGCAGAGCATGGCCGAAAGATCGCATTTGTTGGCAGATCGATGGTCAAGAACATGGCAGTAGCCAGCGAACTTGAATACTTACACATCCCTGACGGACTGCTAATCACTGTTGATGAAATGGCTAACCTGCCAGATGATCACGCCGTTTTAATCTGCACTGGTTCTCAAGGTGAACCAATGGCAGTACTGTCGCGCATTGCTAACCGTGACCACGCGATTGAAGTTGGCTCAAATGACACCGTCATTCTTGCTTCGTCACTTATTCCAGGTAATGAGAACGCAGTTAATCGAATTATTAATGAACTAACACGCCATGGGGCAAAAGTTGTTCATAAAGGTAATGCACTTGTTCACGTTTCTGGGCACGCAGCAGCTGGTGAACTTCTTTATTGCTACAACATTGTCAAACCTAAAAACGTAATGCCAATCCACGGTGAATGGCGACACCTGCGTGCTAACGCAGCTTTGGCAGTTTCAGCTGGGGTTCCAAAGAATAATGTTGTGGTCGCCGAAGATGGCGTTGTGGTTGATCTGCAAAATGGCATCGCTCGAATTGTCGGAGCTGTGCCATGTGGGTTTGTTTATGTTGATGGTTCAAGTGTTGGCGATGTGACTGAAACTTTGCTTAAGGACCGTCGCATCCTTGGCGAAGAAGGTTTTATTTCAGTTGTGGCAGCTGTTGATGTGACCGCTGGCAAAGTCATCGCCGGCCCTGAAATCCATGCCCGTGGTTTTGGCGAAGACCAATCGATATTCGATGAAATTTTGCCAGGTGTGCAAGATGCCCTGGAGCATTCACTTCGCGAAGGTGTCACAGATACCCATCAGCTAAGCCAGATCGCAAGGCGAGTGGTGGGTAAGTGGGTTGGCGATAAACATCGCCGTCGCCCAATGATCGTGCCGCTCATCGTTGAGGGCTAGAAACCATATGGCCGGATATATTCGAGGCTAAAACCCATATATCCCAGTAGCGACACGCCGAGATATATCCTCCCTTAGAAAACAGGGCTATTCCCATATTCTTTAAGGCATGGCTTCCCCGTCAGCAACTAGACCACGTCCGTCGTCCACTCGTCCATCTGCAAGGACTAATCAACGACCTGGTCCTAAGCCACGTCCTGCTGCAAAGTCACGTAAACCTAAAGGCACATCACCTGTTGCCAAAGTTTTCTCTGCTCTTCGCACACTAATTACCAACATCTGGCTAGGTGTTGCTCACGTTGTTGGTGCGATTTTCCGTGGCGTTGGAACCGGCGCTCGTGAACTAGATCCTGCGCAACGTCGTGATGGTCTTGGTCTGCTGTATTTATCATTTGGCATCATCACTGGAAGTGTGATCTGGTTTCACACGGGCGGATTTGTTGCCGGCGTAGTTAACGCAGTTGTCACAGGTGGGGTAGGTGTCTTTGACATCGTTGCTCCGATCGCATTATTTGCAATCGCATACCAAGTTCTTCGTCACCCAGATAATCCATCACGTAAGAATGGCCGCTTACTAATTGGCTGGACCTTATTTTCATTAACCGTAATGGGCATAACCCACATTCTTCGTCATAACCCAAGCCCATCTGCTGGCGCTGCCGCAATTAAGTCAGCTGGTGGCTATGTTGGCTGGGCATTCACAGTTCCATTTGTGACAGCTGTTGGCACCGCAGTAACTTGTGCACTGCTTGCTGTTCTTTGGTTCTTCTCAATGCTGATTATCACCGCAACTCCGGTTGCTGCGATTCCAGGTAAGATTTCTGAACTTCGCGCTCGTTTTTCAAAGACTGCAACCGATGATGAAACTTCAATGGCGCACCCAACCTATGACGCCATTTCAGCTGCGCATGATCTAGCAAGCCTTCCGGTTGAACACCGCACAATTTTTGCTCGCCTAAAAAGTTTCAAGCGCTCTCGTGGCCTAATTGATCCAGCCTTGGCAATTGGTGAACTTGATGGCGACCAGCCATTTATGAACCCAGTTGTTTCAGTTAAACCAATGGAACAAGAGCTATCAATAGATCAGTATGCAACTGAAGCAATTGATCTAAACGAAATGCTTGATGAGCAGGCAACTGTGGCAATTGATTTGCCGGCAACCTCTCCAGTTCAAGTGAAGCCATTTGCGCAAAGCACACCTGTGCCAGCAAGCAAACCAGTACAGCTGCCACTTGCTTCAAGTCTTAACTACAAACTTCCACCACTAGAGCTATTAAAGAAGGGCGCTGCTGCTAAAGAGCGCACTAAAGCCAATGACGTGGTTATCGAAGCGCTAACCCAAGTACTTGAACAGTTTGAAATCGACGCAACCGTAACTGGCTTCCAGCGTGGTCCAACAGTTACTCGTTACGAAGTTGAACTTGGCCCAAAGGTCAAAGTTGAGCGCGTAACAGCACTAAGCAAAAACATTGCATATGCAGTTGCTAGCGATGACGTGCGCATCCTTTCCCCAATCCCAGGTAAGAGTGCGATTGGTATTGAAATTCCAAACACTGACCGTGAGGTTGTCTCACTAGGGGACGTGCTTCGTAGCGGTGAAGCAAACGCTGATGAACATCCAATGCTTGTTGGTCTTGGTAAAGACGTTGAAGGTGGCTTCACTGTTGCAAACTTGGCCAAGATGCCACACTTACTTGTCGCAGGTGCGACAGGTGCCGGTAAATCAGGCTGTATGAACACTTTGATCACATCAATCTTGATGCGCTCAACCCCAGATGAAGTTCGCATGGTTCTAATCGATCCAAAGCGCGTTGAACTAACGGCGTACGAAGGTATTCCACACTTAATTAGTCCAATCATTACTAATCCGAAAAAAGCAGCGGACGCGCTTGCTTGGGTAGTTAAAGAAATGGAAGCACGCTATGACGATTTAGCGGCATATGGCTTCCGTCACGTTGATGATTTCAATAAGGCAGTTAAAGCAGGAAAGGTAAACCCACCTGCAGGCTCAGAGCGAGTTCTTCGCCCTTACCCATATTTACTTGTCGTTGTCGATGAGTTAGCTGACTTGATGATGGTCGCACCACGCGATGTTGAAGATTCAGTTGTTCGCATTACTCAGCTTGCTCGCGCTGCTGGTATTCACTTAGTGCTTGCCACTCAGCGTCCATCTGTTGATGTGGTCACAGGTTTAATCAAGGCAAACGTGCCAAGCCGTCTTGCATTCTCAACTTCAAGCCTTGCTGATAGCCGCGTTATTTTGGATCAACCAGGTGCTGAAAAACTTGTTGGGCAAGGCGATGGCCTGTTCTTACCAATGGGTATGAGCAAACCAATTCGTATCCAGTGTTCATGGGTTACCGAAGCTGAAATCAGAAGTGCTGTTGCTCACGCGAAAACTCAAATGGATCCGCAATACCGCGAAGACATCACAGCCCCAGTTGCGACAAAACGTGAAGTTGATGGCGACATCGGCAACGATCTTGATGAATTACTAGCAGCAGTGGAACTAGTTGTTTCAACTCAATTTGGTTCAACGTCAATGCTTCAGCGCAAGCTTCGCATTGGTTTTGCTAAAGCTGGTCGCTTAATGGACTTGATGGAATCTCGGAACATTGTTGGGCCATCTGAAGGATCAAAAGCACGTGAAGTGTTAATCACTGCTGAAGATCTTCCGGGCACCCTTGCCATGCTTCGTGGTGAATAGTCGCGGCTGAATAGATGAACTTACCTAACGCGTTAACTGGCTTTCGGCTAGTTCTTGTTCCGGTTTTCATTTATTCCTTAACTAGATTTGAAAGCTCAACCACAAACCAATGGATTGCTGGCAGCTTTTATTTTTTTGCAGCAATGACCGATGTTTTAGATGGATATTTAGCGCGCAAACATAACCAAATAACAAACTGGGGCAAGATCGCTGATCCAATTGCAGATAAAGCATTGACTGGGGCAGCCTTTATTGGTCTATCAATCCTTGGGGTGATTCCTTGGTGGATGACAGTTGTTATTTTGTCTCGTGAGTTTCTTGTGACCCTGCTTCGTTTCATCGTAATTCGAAAAGGTGTTATTCCAGCAAGCCGTGGTGGCAAGGCAAAGACCTTGAGCCAGAACATTGCGATTGTGGCCTACTTGCTTCCACTGCCAAGTGCACTGGAATTTTTCCCAGTGACAGTCATGTATTTAGCAGTTGCGTTAACCGTTGTCACTGGGCTTGACTATGTTGTTAAAGCAAGAGCTTTAACTAATGGCAAAACATCAATGGACGAGTAGTTAATCATGGAAACTGATTTAGATTCATTAGCGCTAACAACTGTGTATGCGCTTAATGGCCGCTCCCTGGCAACTGCCGAATCAGTTACTGGTGGCGCGATTGGTGAAGCGATCACTGCAATACCTGGTGCATCAAAATCATTTCGCGGTGGGATCGTTGCTTACGCAAGTGATCTAAAAGTTTCATTACTTGATGTGCCAGCCGGGTTGATTGAAAGTGGCGGGGCGGTCCAGGCTGATGTCGCACTTGCCATGGCAACCGGCGTTGCCCACAAACTTGATGCCGAATTTGGTTTAGCTGTTACTGGTGTTGCAGGTCCCGATTGGCAAGACGGCAAAGCACCAGGAACTGTGTTTGTGGCTTGCGTGCAGCGTGACCACGAGGGACAGGTAATTGACTCAGCTATCGAAGAGCTTCATATCAATCCGATGACCCTTGATCCAAGGAGTATCAGGGATGAAATTAGGCAGGAAACCGTAGCCGCAGCTCTTGAGCTGTTGTTGAGTTTCCTTTAGAAATAAGGGTTTTTGAGTAGGGAATAAGTTGGATACAAGCGAGGTTGGAAAAAGCACCATGATGAACATGAAAAAAGAATTAACCGTTGATGACGTGCTTCAGGCCGAAATTAACAAGGCCCTTACCCACACCGTAAAGATTGCTGCCCCTGAGGCAACCAAGCCTAGTTACGGTAAGCAAGTGGTCTTGCTGCGTCAGGTTATTGGTGAAGAACTTCGCCGTCGTCGCATGGAACAAAAGCGCACCTTACGCCAGGTCTCGAATTTGGCCCAAGTCTCTCTTGGATACTTAAGCGAAGTTGAACGCGGCCAAAAAGAAGCTTCTTCTGAATTGTTGGCCTCAATTTCCCACGCGCTTGATACCCCACTTTCAGAACTAATGTCTGGGGTAGCAGCTGAAGTGGCCCGCCGCGAAGGTAGCGCAGCAAAGCGCAATGCATTCTCTGTTGCTTAATAGCGGCATAGACTAAAAGCACCAACAAAATTTAGGTGGTGCAAGCATGAAGCGGATCTTAGTTGTACTTTTATTTCTTTTCCCAACCCCAGCATTAGCTGATGATGCAACACCATCACCATCACCTGAGGCTTCCACTTCAGCGCCGGCTTCAATTTATGACATTCCGGTAGCCCCTTACACACCGCCAGCCGAAGCTTCCCAAGGTGTTGGTGGCTGGGCAGTTGTGCACCCAGGAACAGGTGTAGTTCACGGGGTAGTCGTTGCCACAATCGAAACCTTTAACGCTTGGGGCGGGCGCATGCCAAGTGAGTATATGGGCTGTCCTGCTGGCTGTTTACTCAGATTTCAAACTAGGGCAACAGCTGATGGAAATGTGGCCGGGTGGCATGGTCCAGATGTGAAATTTAATAGTAATGATGGAACTTTTGATATGGGATCAACACATGTTGATGCCAGTGGCACGACAACGGTAAAACAAAAACTGATTCCTTCACAAACTGCAACTGATGGCTGGAACCTCTCAACCGGTCTTGTGAACATTCGTACTGAATTTGTTTCTAGCCGAGTTAACGATATTGGAATTAAGTTAACCAAAATTCAGGAACGTTTCGACAGTCAGGCAGCCTCAGAGATCGCAATCGAAAACTGGAAAACTTTTAACTTCGATTCCGACCAACAGGTGAGCGACAACTTAGATGCAGATGTTGAAGCTGAGCTTGTTGCTGATGGCTATGACACAGTCACCCCAGAAGTTGGGGGCTTTGTTGAAACCGTTAAGACACTTACTGATTCAGTTAAGCGATTCTTTGGTGGTTTCTTTAATCGTCAATAGGCTTTATGTGTGCGCCTAACTGATTTCTGGGAACGAATGGAAGCTGCCCTTGGCACTTCGTATGCAAGATCATGGGCTGCTGACTTCCATATTCCTTCCTTAAACGGCAAAACCGTTGACCAGGCTTTGGCTGAAGGTGAAGACACTCAAACTGTTTGGCGCGCCGTTCACCAGACCTTAGATTTGCACCCTAAATACCGCTAACTTTGAGTCATGAAATCTATGACCTGCCTTGAACTGGGCGGTGCTTGTTCTGAAGTGTTTCAAGCCCAATCGTTTGATGAAATTGCTAAATTAAGCCAGCAACACGGCCAGCAAATGGCCCAGCAAAAAGATGGTCCGCACCTTGAGGCAATGCAAGAGATGATGACATTAATGAACCAAGGTGGTTTTGATGCCTGGTTTGCCCAAAAACAGGCTATTTTTGACGCACGCTAAATCCAGGACACGCCGAAGTGTCAGGTCCTTGCCTATTCGAACACTTGTTCGATAGATTGTCTCTACGCGATCAAAACATCAATAGATGTAAGGCCGCTGGGGCAAAGACCCTGTATCCACTGGGAAGCCGGACACAGGTTCAAACGCTCCACAGGCGGAAAATACATCTAGTGATTGTCAGAGCTCGTACCTAACGTGTGAATTCCCAAAACACGTTAAGAAAAGTAGGAGAGTACAAAATGGCTGCAGCAAAGGCCTCTAAAGAAGCTAAAGAAGCAATCAAAGCAACATCTGATCGCGAAAAGGCTCTTGAAACCGCGTTAGCTCAGATCGAACGTCAGTTCGGCAAGGGCTCAATCATGAAACTTGGCGAAGAAGAGCGCCCAACCGTTGAAGCAATTCCAACTGGCTCTATCGCACTAGACATCGCACTAGGTATTGGCGGTTTGCCACGTGGTCGCGTTGTTGAAATTTACGGCCCTGAATCATCAGGTAAAACAACTCTTGCAATCCATGCAATCGCTAGCGTTCAAGCTGCTGGTGGTATCGCTGCATTTGTTGATGCTGAACACGCATTCGATCCTGAATACGCAAAGAAACTTGGCGTAGACATCGACAATCTTTTGGTTTCCCAACCAGACACTGGTGAACAAGCACTTGAAATCGCTGACATGCTTATTCGTTCAGGCGCACTTGATCTAATCGTGATCGACTCAGTTGCAGCCCTTGTGCCACGCGCTGAAATCGAAGGCGAAATGGGCGATAGCCACATGGGTCTGCAAGCTCGCTTGATGTCACAAGCACTTCGCAAGATCACTGGCGCGCTAAGCACCAATAACACCACTGCGATTTTCATTAACCAGCTTCGCGACAAGATCGGTGTGATGTTCGGTTCACCTGAAACAACAACCGGTGGTAAAGCTTTGAAGTTCTATGCTTCTGTTCGCTTAGATATCCGCCGCATTGAAACACTTAAAGATGGCGCAGAACCAGTTGGTAACCGCACTCGCGTGAAGGTGGTTAAGAACAAGGTTGCACCACCTTTCAAGCAAGCAGAATTCGACATTCTTTACGGTGAAGGTATTTCACGTGAAGGTGGAATTCTTGACATGGCCGTTGAAGAAGGCTTTGTTCGCAAAGCTGGCGCTTGGTACACCTACGAAGGTGACCAACTAGGTCAAGGTAAAGAAAATGCTCGTGCGTTCCTAAAGGACAATCCTGCATTAACTACTGAACTAGAACGCATGATTAAAGAAAAGCTTGGTGTTGGCGCTAACAAAGCAGAACTAAGCGTTGTGCCACCAGTAGAAGATTTGGATGCAGACGATTCAGAGTTTGCAGACGAAGACTAATTACTTTTGCCCCTAAAGGTAATTAAGTGAAAACGACAGCCTCGGTAGGTAATCCTCTAGATTCGACAAAAGTGGATCTAAAGGAAAACCCCGAGGCTGATCCATTTTCAGTTGCCAGAAATATCGCTCTTCGACAGCTTTCAATGACTCCAAAATCAAGGAAGCAATTAGAAGAATCACTGGCTAAGCGAAAAGTTCTACCAGAGGTCGCAGGTCCAGTTCTTGATCGCCTAACTGAAGTTGGCTTAATTGATGACCTTGCCTATGCGGGCATGTTTGTTAGAAGTCGTTGTTTAACCAAAAAAGTTTCCAGATCAGTTTTAAAGATGGAACTTCGCAAGAAGGGGATAAGCGATGAATACATCGAAGTTGCCCTTGGTGAAATAAGTGATGCCGATGAATACCAAATGGCAACTGAGCTGGTTATTAAAAAACTTCGTTCCATGAAAAACCTAGAACGCGATGTGATGCAACGAAGACTCTTTGGTCTTTTGGCTAGGAAGGGTTACCACGCAGGGATTGCCACCAAAGTGATCCGTGAGCAATTAAATGATCCAGATTTTCTAGCGGATCAAGCCCTGCTTAATCTTGCCTAGAATTATCAGGTGACTTCCATCGCTGATAAGCCAAATTTGGGCACCTATGAAGTGCGCACAATGGGCTGCCAAATGAACGTTCATGACTCTGAACGTTTTGCTGGCCTGCTTGAATCAGCTGGTTATGTTCCGGCTGAAGAAGGCAAATTAGCTGATGTAATCGTCTTTAATACTTGCGCAGTTCGCGAAAACGCCGATAACAAACTTTATGGTGCGCTAAGCCACCTGCAACCAATCAAGTTGAAGAACAAGGGTATGCAGATCGCTGTTGGTGGCTGCCTTGCTCAAAAAGACCGCGGTGAAATCCTGGCTAAAGCACCTTATGTTGATGTGGTCTTTGGTACTCACAACATTGATGCGCTACCAATACTTTTGGAACGTGCCCGAATTGAACAAGAGGGCCAGGTTGAAATTGTTGAATCATTAGAAACTTTCCCATCAACACTTCCAGCAAGACGTGATGCGGCTCATTCTGGTTGGGTGTCAGTGAGCGTTGGCTGTAATAACACTTGCACATTTTGCATCGTCCCAGCACTTCGTGGTCGTGAGAAAGATCGCCGGCCAGCTGACATCTTGAATGAAATTAAAGTTTTGGTTGACCAGGGAGTTCTGGAAGTAACTTTGCTTGGGCAGAATGTAAACGCTTATGGCGTTGAATTCGGTGACCGTTATGCGTTTGCTGACTTACTGCGTGCAACAGGGCAGATCGAAGGATTAGAACGCGTTCGTTTCACTTCACCACATCCACGTGACTTCACTGACCATGTGATCGAAGCAATGGCCCAAACCCCCAATGTGATGCCATCACTTCACATGCCGCTGCAATCAGGTAGTGATCGCATCTTGCAGATTATGCGAAGGTCATACCGCCAAGAAAAATACTTGGGCATTATCGATCGGGTTCGCCAAGCGATCCCAGATGCCGCGATTACAACTGACATCATAGTTGGGTTCCCGGGTGAGACCGAAGATGATTTCCAAGAGACTTTAGAAGTTGTTAAAAAAGCAAGGTTTGCTGGCGCGTTCACATTTCAATACTCAAAGCGCCCAGGAACACCAGCAGCAGAAATGCCAGATCAAATTGATCCAGATGTCGTGCAGGAACGGTTCGAACGCTTAGTTGAACTTGCTAATGACATTGCCTGGCAGGAAAACAAAAAGATTGTTGGCACCCAAGTTGAAGTGTTAATTGCAACTGGTGAGGGCAAGAAGAATGAGAATTCTGGTCGCATGAGTGGCCGGGCAAAAGATAACCGTTTAGTTCACGTAACCCAGACAGACATCAGCGGTGTTACTCATAACATTCGCCCAGGGGATGTGGTCACAGCTGAAGTTACATATGCTGCGCCATATCACTTAAATGCCGACAAACTTATTTCAGTTCGCAAAACTCGTGCCGGCGATAACTTTGAAGCTGGTCAGCGCCCGAGCACACCTGGAGTGTTGCTTGGAATGCCAAAAATTGGTGTTTAGTGAAACCGGCAATTGTCATTGTTGGCCCAACAGCGGTTGGTAAAACAGAGCTCTCTCTAGAAGTTGCCAAACACTTTGATGGCGAAATCATCAATGCCGATTCAATGCAGCTTTATCAAGGCATGAACATCGGCACAGCCAAACTTTCACTTAAAGATCGCAAAGGCATCAAACACCACATGCTTGATGTTCTTGAGGTGACAGAGGCTGCAAATGTCGCTGACTATCAGCGAGATAGCCGCAAAGTCGTTAATGAACTTGATCAGGCTGGGATTAGGTCGGTTGTCGTTGGGGGATCAGGGCTATTTATTCAAGGACTACTTGAGGATCTACAGTTCCCCGGAAGTGATCCAGAGATTAGGGATCGATTAACTGTTGAAGCTGAAAAGATTGGCGCTGATGCGATCTATCAACGACTAGTTGAAATTGATCCAGAAGCGGCAGCAAACATTTTGCCTGG
>JBEGTB010000089.1:0-5956 GCA_041179585.1 Actinomycetota bacterium | reverse complement strand
TTGGGGCTATTGGTTTAGGCACACTTGGTTACAGCCTGGTTGAAGCTCAAAGTTTCACAACAAGACACGTGCAAATCCCCGTGTTGCCAAATGGCTGTCCAGATCTTCGAGTCCTTCATCTATCCGACTTACACATCACGCCGTCGCAATCTAGAAAAATTAATTGGGTTAGATCACTTAGTGAACTAGATCCAGACTTAGTCGTTGTTACTGGTGACTTCCTTGCACACAGGCTTGCAGTTCCAGCAGTGATTGAAGCGCTTGGTGATTTATTAAACAAGCCAGGATTATTTGTTTTGGGCAGCAATGATTACTTCGGTCCAGTAATTAAAAACCCATTTATGTATTTTGATAAAGATCGTAAAATCACAGCTGATGGTGAGGTTCTGCCAACCGAGGTTTTAGTTGATGAATTGACTAATTACGGCTGGATGGATCTAGATAACAAGCAAGACCGTTTAACTGTTAATGGAATCTCAATCCATGCACGCGGCACCGATGACCCACACATTAATAAAGACAACTACAGCGCTGTTGCGGGAAATTACGATTCTGGTGCATTCGCACTGGGTGTTACTCACGCCCCATACACCCGAGTGCTTAAGCAATTTGTTCAAGATAAAACAGATTTAATTTTGGCTGGTCACACACATGGCGGACAGATTTGTGTTCCGTTTTATGGCGCCCTTGTTACTAACTGTGATCTGCCAACCGGGCAGGCTAAAGGTTTATCTAGTTTTGATTTTGATAATCGCCAAACACCATTGCACGTCTCAGCAGGTGTTGGAACCTCACCATTTACGCCGATCAGATTAGCTTGTCGCCCTGAAGCGACATTGCTAACTCTTTCTGCAAAGTAATTTAGCTAAATTCTTTCGCGACAACTTCAGCAATTTGTGCTGTGTTAAGTGCAGCACCCTTGCGAAGGTTGTCACCACAAACGAAGAAGTCAATTTCATTTGGGTATTCAGGAGAAACGCGAATTCGGCCAACAACTGTTGGGTCTGTATCAACAACATCGATTGGTGTTGGGAAAACTTTGTTCTTTGGATCATCAACAACAAGAACGCCATCGGCATCAGTTAACAATGCACGAATTTCATCTGCAGTGACTGGGCGATCAAGAACTGCGTGCACAGCTAAAGAGTGAGTCGTTACAACTGGAACACGTACACATGTTGCGTGAACTTTAAGTTCTGGTTTACCAAGAATCTTGCGAGATTCATTGCGAACTTTTAATTCCTCACTGGTGTAATCATTTTCTTGAAGTGATCCAGCCCATGGCACAACATTCATTGCTAGAGGTGCTGGAAACGGTCCAAGTTCAGTAACAACATTGCGAACATCTTTAGTTGTTTCACCAAGATTTTTACCTGCAACTTCACTCATTTGCTGGTGCAAAGTATCAATGCCAGCTTGGCCAGCGCCAGATGCTGCTTGGTATGAGGCAACAATCAGTTCTTTCACACCAAAAGCTTTTTCAAGTGCGCCAACAACAACGATCATTGAAAGTGTGGTGCAGTTTGGATTACTGATAATTCCACGTGGACGGTTCTTAGTTTGATCAGCGTTAACTTCTGGAACAACTAATGGAACATCGCTATCCATACGGAAAGCGCCACTGTTATCAACAGCTACAACGCCTTTGCTTGCTGCAATCGGCGCCCACTTTGCTGAAATTTCATCTGGAACGTCAAACATTGCAACATCGACACCATCAAATGCATCTTCAGTTAGTTCTTCAACAACAACATCTTTGCCACGAACCTGAAGTACTTTGCCGGCAGAGCGAGCGGATGCAAGAAGCTTGATCTCGCCCCAAACGTCAGGACGGGTAGAAAGAATGTCCAGCATTACTGTTCCAACAGCGCCTGTTGCGCCGACTACTGCAAGAGTTGGTTTTTTCGACATAGTTAGCGTCCTGTTCCACCGTAAACGACGGCCTCGCCGTCAGCATCTAAACCAAAAGCACTGTGCAGCGCTTGAACTGCAGCCTTTGCATCGTCAGCGCGAGTCACAATCGAAATGCGAATTTCAGAAGTTGAAATCATTTCAACGTTTACGCCAGCATCAGCAATTGCTTTAAAGAATGTTGCTGAAACACCAGGGTGTGAACGCATTCCAGCGCCAACTAGTGAAATCTTGGCAATCTTGTCATCGGTTTCAACATCTTTGAAACCAATTTCACTTTGAGCTTTGCGAAGAGCTAGTTCAGTCTTTGCCAAATCAATGTGAGGAACAGTAAATGAAATATCAGTTTCAGTTGCGCCACTTGCACTCACGTTTTGCACGATCATGTCTAAGTTCACACCTGCATTAGCAACTGTTTGGAAAATTGCTGCAGCCATACCTGGTCGGTCAGGTACTGCAACAACAGTGATCTTGGCATCGCCTAGATCATGTGCGACACCGGCGATAATTGGTTGTTCCATAACAGCTCCTTGCGCTGACAACTTTTCAATCTTGGACTGATCTTTAAGATCAGCAATAACAAAGGTTCCTTCACGATCTGAAAATGAAGAGCGAACATGAATTGGCACATTAAAACGCTTTGCGTATTCAACGCAACGTAAGTGAAGAACTTTTGCGCCAGCTGCGGCCAGTTCCATCATTTCGTCATAAGTAATGCGAGGAACCTGACGCGCTTTTGGCACGATACGTGGATCAGCTGAGAAAATGCCATCAACGTCTGTGTAAATTTCACAAACATCTGCTTTAAGTGCTGCTGCAATTGCAACTGCAGTTAAGTCTGAACCACCACGACCAAGAGTGGTGATGTCTTTAGTGTCTTGGGAAACACCTTGGAAACCAGCGATGATTGGCACGGCGCCATCAGCTAGTGCTTCTTCAATTCGTGCTGGGGTCACATCAACAATGCGAGCTTTGCCATGTGTTGAGTCAGTTATTAATCCCGCTTGGGATCCGGTGTAAGAACGAGCTTCAACACCAAGATCAGAAATAGCCATTGCCAAAACAGCCATGGAAATGCGCTCACCAGCAGTTAGCAACATATCTAATTCACGGCCAGGTGGGTTTGGCGAAACTTCTTTTGCTAAATCTAAAAGTTCATCAGTTGTGTCACCCATTGCTGAAACAACGACAACGACTTGGTTGCCAGCATTTTTGGTGTTCACAATGCGCTTAGCTACGCGCAAAATACTGGCTGCGTCAGCTACTGACGACCCACCAAATTTCGCTACAACTAAACCCATAGCCCTTAATTCTAGGGGCAATCTCGATATGTGATTTTCGCGTCCAAATTATGGAATCAGAACTTACGGTGAAACTTGGCGACGACCTTCGAATGCGCGACCGAGTGTAATTTCATCTGCATACTCAAGATCCCCGCCAACTGGAAGACCACTTGCAAGTCTGGTGACCTTTAATCCAAGTGGTGAAAGCAACCTAGCTAAGTAAGTTGCAGTGGCTTCACCTTCCAAGTTTGGATCTGTTGCCAATATGACTTCGTGCACGTTGCTATCTGAAAGACGTGTCATCAATTCCTTGATGCGCAAATCATCTGGGCCCACGCCATCGATCGGACTGATTGCCCCACCTAATACGTGGTAGCGACCACGAAATTCACGTGTGCGTTCAATAGCTAAAACATCTTTTGGTTCTTCAACAATACAAATTGTTGCTTGGTCACGACGAGTGTCAGCACAAATACGACATAAATCATTTTGGGCAACGTTGTAACACTCTTTGCAGAATCGAACCTGTTCTTTAACTGCGATTAAAACTTCAGCAAGTTTTTGTGAATCAACGTGATCTGAATTTAATAAATGAAAAGCAATTCGAGTTGCGCCTTTTGGACCAACGCCGGGAAGTTTGGCAAATTCATCAATCAGGTCTTGAACAACGCCCTCATACATATTGCTCATTACTATCGAGGGCTTTCTGAAATAACCTGTGCCCCAAGCATGTTAGTAACCATGTCTAATGCAGAACGCTTTGTTACTGCTTCATCATCTGGCGATGCTTCGCCTGCTTCACTAACTTCTTTTTTCGCTGCAACTTTCTTAGCCTGCTTGGCGTCAACTGTTGGTTCAACAATCACATCAGCGCGAAGTACTTCTTTAATTGCAGCAGCCAACTTTTCGTGATGTTTACTTTTCACTGCATTTGCCATCGCGCCAGCATTAGCAAAAGCAACTGCAAGCCGTCGATCATCACTTAGTGATAGCGGACTTGAGTCTTGCATAGTTAGCCAGCCAACTTTGCTAATTGACTTAAGCACTTCTAATACTGAAGGCCAATGATCACGAATTTGAGCGAAAGTAATTTCACCTGAAAGCTTTGGTGCTTCTTCTTTTGCTTGCGCTGCTTTTTGATGTGCTGAAGCCGCAACTTGTGATGGTTTAAGTGGCGGTGGCGCTGAAGATGTTCGTTGAACTGGAGCAGGAGCAGCTTTGGGTTTTTCAACCACTTCTTCAGTTGCAGTTTCGACTCGTTTAGGTTCTGATGCTACTGCAGGTGCTTGGCGTTGATATGTGACCGCGCCACCTTGTTCAAGTTTGGCAACCCGGTCAGCTAAATCTTGTGCAACTTCTGGCGTTACTAAACGTGCGACTAATAATTCAAGTTGTAAACGTGGTGATGCTGCGCCGCGTAATTCACTCATACCTGCATTTACTAAATCCGCTACCCGAACTAATTGGCCATAAGTAAAAAGGTTTGCTGATTCAACTAAGTCATTAACTTGTTCATTTGGAAGATCAAATAAACCTGAAGTTGCTGAATCTGGTACTTGAGTCAAAATTAATAAATCGCGAAGACGTTCAAGCAGATCTGCAACAAATCGACGTGGTTCATGTCCAGTTGTTACTACTTGATCGATTAAAGTGAAAAGTTTTGCACCATCACCTTGCGCAATTGCATTAATCACATCACTTAGTAATCGTTCATCGGTAAAACCAAGCTGGGCAACAGTGTCAGCATAAGTAACGCCATCTGGACCAGCGCCAGCAATTACTTGACCAAGAACTGATTGCGCGTCACGAACAGAACCAGCGCCAGCACGTGCAACAAGAGCAAGCGCTGCTGGATCAGCTTTAATTCCTTCGCGTTCACAAATTAATCCAAGATGTTCGGCCAAATTCTTTGCTGACACTAATCGGAATGGGTAGTGATGCGTTCTTGAGCGAAGAGTTGGAATGATTTTGTCTGGCTCAGTTGTGGCGAAAATAAAGCGAAGATGTGGTGGTGGCTCTTCAACTAGTTTCAGTAAAACATTGAAAGCATCACGAGTTAGTTGGTGAGCCTCGTCGATGATGTAAACCTTGTAGCGAGAATTAACTGGTGCATAAACCGCACGTTCACGTAATTCTTTGGCATCTTCAATACCGCGGTAAGTTGCCGCATCAATTTCAATTACGTCAATTGATCCGGTGCCATTTGGCGCAAGTTCAATACATGATTGGCACTTGCCACATGGATTAGATGTTGGTCCCTGTTCACAGTTGATCGAACGAGCCATTATTCGCGCAGATGATGTTTTACCGCAGCCTCGAGGACCGGTAAATAAATATGCGTGATGGATTCGATCGTTATCTAAAGCCCGGGAAAGTGGAACAGTCACATGCTCTTGACCGATTACATCAGAAAACTGACCAGGTCGGTATTTTCGATAGAGCGCCAGGGACATACCTGCAAGGTTAGTCGCTAGCTAAGACGTGCCTGCATTAAAGGACCCCTCACGCACCCGACAGAGCCTGCTTATCCTTGCTACCTTCCGGTCCTGGGGAGGTTCACGAGGGTGCCGCCACGCGAGGGGCTAACCCAATTCTAGTTTGAAACTCAGAAAGCGAATTACTTCTTGTTTTGTAACCCAGGGATAAAGACGTCTATTAAATAGTCAAGTCGATTACTTAAACCAACAAACCAATTTTCTTTTTCAAGATTGGTTCGCACTGATTCATTTAAACCACCAGGAGTTTCATGTTTAACAGTTTGG
>JBEGTB010000088.1:0-9070 GCA_041179585.1 Actinomycetota bacterium | reverse complement strand
TTAAAAGCTGATCAATCGCGCCTACCCATAAACACTGTGGGCAAGTGATTACCTTATTTATGTGTCAGGTGTTATTCATCCAGTTGGGCCGAAGAATCCCAGGGTTTATTGGGTTAGACGCGCATTATTAGCCGGGGCAATTTTCTCTACTCTTGTGTTAATTTTTTCACTTCTCAACGGCAAAGATGAAACACCGGTAGTAAATACTTCACCACTTCCAGCACCAAGCCAATCAGAAATTCCAACTGTCCTACCGAGCCAAACTCAAAGTGCTTCGCCTTCACAAAGTGTCACAACTGCGCCGGCCGTGGCAACAGATTGCACGGATGAACAAATTTCTGTCGTGGTTGCAATGAATCCAACCAACCCAAAAGTTGGTCAAGATATAAAAATTTCGATGACCATAACCAACACCGGAACAGTTGATTGTTTGCGTGATGTCGGCAACGGCGCAAATGAAATCACGATAATTTCAGGCCCAGCATTAATTTGGTCAACCGATCATTGCAACCCAAGTACGACAACTGATGTAAGAACACTTAGTCCAAATCAAAAATTAACAATTTCAGCGACGTTCAATGGAACCCAAACTTCAAAAGGTTGTGTGAAACATAACCAGTCAACTGCTGGAACTTATTGGGCGCACGCTCGCAACATCAGCAAAAATAGCGATGGCCTACGCTTTGTAATTAGCGACTAAAACGCGCCAGCGCTGAAGTTAAATTATCAACTTCGACTAATTTCAAACCTTTAATACTTGCTGGAAGTTTTGTCCCTTTTGGCACAAGTGCTGTAACAAATCCAAGCCGGGCAGCTTCAGTTAGGCGTTGATTGATCCCAGGAACTGGCCTGATGTCACCGCTTAGGGCAACTTCGCCGATTGCCACTAAATCAATCGGTAGGGCTTTGTCGGTAACCGCGCTGGCAATTGATAAACACATACCTAAATCCGCGCCAGGATCAGATATTTTTGCTCCAGCAACAGTAGAAAGAAATACATCTTTATCCCACAGCTTTAACCGGCCAGCTCGCTCGGTTACCGCAATGAGCATTGCAGCTCTTGAATTATCCAATCCAGAAGTTCGCCTAATTGGATTATTGCCAGGGCTAACTGTGGTTAATGCCTGAACTTCAACTAGAAGTGCGCGGCGACCTTCCATAGTGATTGTGATGCAAGTACCGGGAACTGCCTGATCGCGCTGCGATCTGAATAGAGCAGATGGATCACTAACTTCACGAAGTCCATTATCGGCTTGTTCAAAACAAGCAACTTCATCTGCCGGACCATATCGATTTTTATTTGCACGAAGCAATCGAAGGGGAGTACTTCGGTCACCTTCGAAAGTTAGAACGGTATCAACTAAATGCTCTAGTGATCTTGGACCGGCAACTGAGTTATCTCTGGTTGATTGACCGATTAATAGAAGTGGCATTCGGCGGCTTTTAGCAGCGCGGGTTAATACTTGGGTTACCTCGTGCACCTGAGCCACACCGCCAGCGCGGCCATCCAATTCAGTTGAGGCAATTGTTTGAACGCTGTCAACAACAAGCAAGTCTGGATCGACTTGCTCAACATGGCCTAGCAAAACTGCTAAGTCAGTTTCATCGGCAATTAGAAGTGTCGAAGATTTAGTGCCGATACGTTTTGCTCTAATACTGATTTGTTCAGCAGATTCTTCGCCGGATACATATAGAACTTTCTTTCCATTCTTTGCAAACTTATCTGCGGCTTCTAAAAGCAAAGTTGATTTACCAACCCCAGGTTCACCAGCAAGAAGTACACATTGGCCGGCTACTAATCCGCCGCCAAGTACTCGATCAAGTTCGGCTAGTCCAGTTGAAGTGCGTTCAACTTCACCAACTGGGATGTCTTTAACTGCGCGAGCTGGTTTATTTGGCGCAGTTCCAGTCGTTGTTGATCTAAGTCCGGCGCGAGTTGGCGCAGCAGAAACTTCAGTTACTGAGCTCCAGGCTTGGCATTCTGGACAACGGCCAACCCACTTGGGACCAGTCCATCCACATTCGGTGCACTTAAAACTTGCGCGCGCTACTTTTGCCACAACCTAAGAGTAGACGGTCAGGCAGACAGGTGTTACTTCTTATCCGCAGCCTTTTGTTCGGCTTTTTTATTGGCCGCAACAGTTGCTGGGTGAATAGCTAAGTATTTGATCTTGTCTTTGTCGCCAGTTTTAAGAACGCTTGCGATCATTTCTTCATGGGCTTGGCAATGGTCAACCAAAATCTTGTAAGCCTTTTTACCCATTAGTGAAAGTAGCTCACCCTCAAGTGATTTATAAACCGGTTCCTTGCCGACGTGTGCTTCAACAGCAGTTGAGCAGTACCAATCAAGATCTGTGCCACCAGGACCCCAACCGCGACGGTTGTATTCTTCGATGCCGATGATCACAGTGTCGACTTCATCTGGTCGTTCAAAGTTTTCAAATGTGCGACGGATTGGAAGTTCCCAACAAACTTGTGGCTTGGTTACGTGATGACCTACACCCATTTCCATTGCCAAGATGTGTAGCGCACAACCATCGCCACCAGAAAAACCATTTCGGTTGTGAAAGATACAGGCGCCTTTATAAGCGCGAGTTTTCTTGTCACCTTCATCATCTTTTTCAAACATGCCGCGCTTGCTATGGCCCTCTTCGTAGTTCTGCCAGATGTCTGGGCGAAGCATCGCTGCATGTTTCTTAGTATTTTTTAGGTCTTCTTTGTCAGCGATGTGCGCGCCTAAATTGCAACAACCAACATCAGGATTGTTTTTATCGATGCCCTTGCAGCCAGCACCCCAAATACAGGTCCAGCGGCTGGTGAGCCAAGTTAAGTCGCAACGGTAAAGGTTGGTGTCGTCCTCAGGGTCAACAAACTCAACCCATTTACGCGGGAAATCTAAATTCAGCTCGGCCACGAAAGTAGAGCCTAATCGCAAAAAGCAAAACAACCCAATCGGATTGGGTTGGATATTCTCAGTAAATCATCTCGGCGTAAAGTAATGCTTAGCCAACCAATGACGATTAGGCAGGTAGCTCGAACATGATTAAGGAACTCTTAGTCTCTGCTTCCAAGAGCAAAAAACTTGAAAAAGTTGTTTCAACTTCACCACTAAGTAAGGGCGTCGTTAATCGCTTTGTGGCCGGATACAGCACAGCTGATGCGGTTAAAAAAGTAACCGAACTGCACAAGTTGGGGATTTATACAACAATCGATCGTCTTGGTGAATCCACACTTGACCGCAAAGATGCCGATGCAACTGTGGCTGCATACAAAGAACTACTTCGCGCATTAGCTGATGCCGGTCAAACACACATGGCTGAAGTTTCCGTAAAGCTAAGTGCAGTCGGCCAAGCCCTTGGTGAAGATGGCGAAAAGATTGCTTTAGAAAATGCCAAGCAAATTGTTGAAGTAGCAAACGAAGTTGGCACCACTGTTACATTCGATATGGAAGATCACACCACTATCGATTCAACACTTCGCATCCTTGCTGAAATTCGAAAGTTAGCCCCAACAACAGGTGGGGTACTGCAAGCACAACTTCACCGAACCTCAAGTGATGTGGCCAACAATGCATACGCTGGTTCACGTATTCGCCTATGTAAAGGTGCGTATGCAGAAGGTCCAGATGTTGCATACATCGAACGCACTGAGATCGATAAAGCTTACGTTCGTGATATGCGCACTCTTCTTGAATCAGATGGTTACCCAATGCTGGCAACCCATGATCCGCGCCTGATCGAAATTGGCCAAGCCCTAGCAACCAGCACCGGCCGAGCAAAAGAAACATTTGAATTCCAGATGCTGCTAGGTGTTCGCCCAGAGGAACAAAAGCGTTTAGTCGAACTTGGTTACAAAGTTCGCGTCTATGTTCCTTATGGCGATGAATGGTATGCCTATCTAATGCGTCGCATGGCTGAAAAACCAAGCAACTTGGCACTGTTTGTTAAGTCATTAGTTTCAAAGAGTTAACCTAAGCAACTTAGTGTTGGCACCATGAGGGCAACAGTTCTATTCGTCTGCGTGCATAACGCTGGTCGCTCGCAAATGGCAGCAGGTTTCTTGCAACACCTTGCTGGAGATCGAATTCAAGTTCTATCTGCTGGCACTGAACCCAAAGATCAGATCAATCCATCGGCCATTGAAGTAATGGCCGAAGTTGGTATTGATATTGCAAACAACAGCCCAAAGGTTTTAACAACAGAAGCTGTTCAAGATTCTGATTATGTGATCACGATGGGCTGTGGCGACAAGTGTCCATTCTTCCCAGGCAAGACTTACCTTGATTGGCCACTTACCGACCCAGCAGGCAAAGGCGTTGAAGACGTCCGTCCGATTAGAGATGAAATTAAAGCCAAAGTCGAAGCATTAATCGCCGAGATTGATTCAAAAAACTAGTCCTTAAGTTAATTGCCTTTTAGTGGTAATTTTGAACTTCCCTTTGGGGTAACCCAAATTTTGAAGGCGGCTATGACTACAGCAATTATCGGCACTGGCGTAATGGGCGAGGCTTTGCTCGCGGGATTTATGCGAGCTGGAATGCCCAAGTCAGAATTCATTGCAACTTCACGCCGGGCAGATCGAAGTGAAGAGATCGCCCAGAAATATGGCGTGCAAGTTTTGCCAAATAGCGAAGCCGTTGCCAAGGCAGATGTCGTTTTATTGATGGTTAAACCTCAGGACATGCCAACTGTGCTTGGCGAGATCGCTCCCACCTTAAGTAAAGGCGCACTTGTGATTTCATTCGCTGCTGGTTTTCCAATTGCAAAAATTGAAGCAGCACTTGCAAGTGGCACCCCTGTTATTCGCGTCATGCCAAACACCCCAGCGCTTGTCGATCAGGGCATGACTGCAATTAGCCCAGGAACCCACTGCACAAATGAACACCTAGAAACTGCTGAAAAGTTAGTCAATAGCGTTGGGCTTTCTGTTCGGGTTCCTGAAAAATACCAAGATGCGGTTACCGCAATTTCTGGATCCGGTCCGGCCTACATTTTCTATGTCGTTGAAGCCATGATCGAATCTGGCGTCATGCTTGGTCTGCCTCGCGATGTGTCTACCGAACTGGTTTATCAAACTGTTATGGGCGCGGCCACCATGCTCAAGGAAACCAACACCCACCCAACGGTTTTACGAGAGCAAGTGACCTCACCAGGTGGCACAACTGTTGCAGCTTTGCGACAGTTTGATGATTTCAAGGTTCGCGCCGCATTTATGTCGGCTATGGAAGCGGCTCGAAACCGTTCCCGCGAACTTGGTAGCTAATTTTGGCAACCAGTTATTTTCAAATTCGACTTTCACATAAGTCACTTTCACCACTAGAGTAAAGCCCTACGTACAAGTGTGTAAGTAACGCCGGAGGGGAAGCCGGACGTGGTAGCACACAGATTGGTCACGATTCACATGGCTGCATCAAATGAACGTCCATTAGGCGAAGTTCGTTTCTTAACAGTTGCTGAAGTAGCTTCGGCAATGCGTGTATCGAAAATGACGGTCTACCGCTTAGTACACAGTGGTGAACTACCTGCAGTTCGGGTTGGTCGTTCTTTCCGTGTTCCTGAACAGGCTGTTCATGGCTACCTTCAAGATTCATTTGTTGAAGCTGGCTAAACAAAAAAGTAAGAACAAAATCAAAATCGAAAGGGCGTCTATCAAGTGGGCTCCGTAGTTAAAAAACGCCGTAAGCGTATGGCGAAAAAGAAGCACCGCAAGATGCTAAAAAAGACTCGTTCGAAGCGTAAGAAGTAAATTAAATTTCAAACTAAGCAGCAAATTATTAAATTTGCTGCTTAGTTTTTTTATTAGCAACGATTGCAATGCCGATTGTGGCACTTAGGGTTGCCACCAAAGTTTTTTGTAGCGGCTTGATGTATTTAGCTGCAATGTATTCTCGCTTGAAATCATGGATTGGCCACATTTTAAGTTTTGCGTGAATGCGAAGTTTTGAATCTGGATTAACTGCTTGCGGGTAGCCAACAGAACTTAGTAAAGGTAAGTCATTACTTGAATCCGAGTAGCCAAAACTTTTTGGCAGGCTTATATCTCGACTTACGGCCAATTCTCGAATGGCAATCGCTTTTTCTTCACCATGCATTGGCTTATTGATTAACTTTCCGGTGTATTTTCCATCGATAATTTCGCTTTTTGTTGCAATGGCTCCAGTTAATCCCAGCTTGCGTGCAATTAATTCGGCAATTTCGATAGGTGCGGCCGATACCAACCAAACTTCGTGATTAGCTGCAAGATGCTTTTGAGCAAGGGCAACAGTTTCTGGCCAAATCTTTGATTCCATGATTTCGTGAAAAATCTCTTCGCCCAGTGCGGTTAGTTGGGAAACAGAGCGTCCTGCCACAAACACCAGGGCATCCTGGGTAACCCTAGCCATGTCACCTTTGTTTTCCTTCCCAGTGACTAGAAACTTTCCTTGGGCTATGGCAAACGAAATCAGATCCGATGTTGACAAGAATTTCCTAGAAAATAATCCACGGGCCAAGTGAAATATGCTGGCACCACGCATAATGGTGTTATCTAGGTCGAAGAACGCTGCAACTTTGTACCGAGCTGCTATTTGAGAATCCATAAATCCTTCTTTTTCAAATTTATGGAAACATGCCAAACTTAAATAGAGATTATTAAGAGGTTAAGTTTTGGAAAACCGTGTCACCCTAATTGGTAAGCCGGGCTGCCATTTATGTGACCAGGCTCGAACCGTGATAAATAACGTCTGTTCACAGCTGGGGGTGGGTTGGACAGAATTGTCGATTTTGGATGATCCACAATTGGCCGATCAATATTTTGAATTAATTCCGGTGACACTCGTAGACGGCAAGGCGCACGATCAGTGGAATGTGGATCCAGAACGGCTTCGAAAAGCCCTAAGTTAGCGCCCTAATAAAAAGCCTAAGTCACGTTAGTCACATTAGTAACAAGCAATCAAAAACTATTTTTCCTAGCACGAAGTTAGGCATATATGCCAATTTTGACGAATTGGAATATGCGCCTAATCTGATCGCCATAAGCACGAAAAAGGTTGGTTGAATGTCAATCGCACCAGTTGCGAAAACACCGCAAGGTGTTCGCGGTGGAATACCGGATGCGACCGTAAATCGGTTACCGATGTATCACCGTTCTCTTCTTTCAATGGCAAGTCGCGGAGTACTTTTAGTTTCCTCTGAAGAACTTGCAGATGTTTCTGGTGTATCAAGTGCAAAGCTTCGTAAAGATTTATCTTTCTTAGGTTCATATGGAACTCGCGGCGTTGGCTATGACGTTGAATTTCTGCTTTACCAAATTGCTCGCGCATTAGGTCTAACTCAACAATGGCCAGTTGTCATAGTTGGTGTTGGAAATCTAGGTCACGCATTAGCTGGATACCAAGGTTTTGCATCACGCGGTTTCAAAGTTGTTGGTCTTTTTGATTCAGATGACACCCGTGTTGGTGAAAAAGTTTCTGTGGGCGGATCAACTGTTCCAGTTAGTTCACTAAGTGAACTTCCGCAGATTGTTCGCATGAGCGGAGCTTCAATCGGTGTCATTGCAACGCCTGAACACTCAGCTCAAGAAGTTTGTAACGTGCTGGTACGCAATGGCGTAACCAGCATTCTTAATTTTGCGCCAGTACTTCTTGAAGTTCCGGCTGGTGTTGATGTGCGCCGAGTAGACCTTGGTACCGAATTACAGATTTTGGCATTCCATGAGCAACGCAAGTCACAACTTGCGATGAGTGAATCGAATGCTGGATAACCATGACAGAAATGTTAGAAATCAACGAAGACACCTTCCCAGATAGTGATGTCACCGAAATGACCAATGCAAGTGGGGCGATGACTGCACCAGCGAATGCTGCAGTTGGAGTTTCTTTCGTAGTTGCTGGCCCAGGAGATGCAGATCTTTTGACTGTGCGCGCACATCGTTTGCTTAGCCAAGCTGATGTAGTTCTAGTCGATCCAGATCTTGTGCCGCTTGCTGAAAAAGTTTCACATGGCCAAGTACTTATCGCAGTTGATGCAAATGGCATTCCGATGTCACTTGTGGCTCGCACCAAAGTAGTTGCTGAAGCTAACAAAATCGGTCAGCAAGTTGTTCGCCTGCTGTCTGGTGATCCTGTTCTTGATGGTCGCTTAGCTCTTGAAGCAGCAGCGCTTGCAGAAGCTGGTCTTAACTTTGAAGTTGCTGCAGGTGTTTCAACACTTACTGCAGTTCCAGCTCACTTGGGTATGTCACTAACTGGTGGTCGCACACGTGAAGTTCGAATTATTGATGCTGATGTTCCGGGTATCGATTGGTCAGCGCATACAGATTCACTTGTAGCGCTTGTGGTTCACAACGCCGCTGATCGTGCGCATGACATTGCCAAGTCACTTGTTAAAGCTGGACGCGATGCAAACACACCTGTTTCAATCATTCGCGATGGTGCAACAGTTGAACAGCGTTCACTTCACTCAACACTTGAGCAACTTCCAGCTGCGGTGAAATTAGCAAAACAATCTGGTCCTGGACTTGTCATCATTGGTGATGTCGCAGCTGAACGCACTTCTTGGTATGAAAATCGTCCGCTTCATGGGTGGCGCGTTCTAGTTCCAAAAACAAAAGATTCAACTGAAGATCTTTGCGAACAACTAATTACATTTGGCGCGGTTCCATTTGAAGTGCCGACAATGTCAGTTGAACCACCGCGCACACCACAACAAATGGAACGTGCAGTTCACGGATTAGTTTCTGGTCGTTACGAGTGGGTCGTGTTCACAAGTCTTAATGCAGTTCGCGCAATTCGTGAACGCTTCCAGGAATACGGGCTTGATGCACGTTCACTTTCTGGTATTCGCATCGCTGCAATTGGCGCAGACACTATCGATGCATTAATTGCAATGGGTGTTCGTCCAGATCTAGTTCCAGTTGAAGAACAAACAACTGCCGCACTTCTTGACGAATGGCCAGAGTTTGATGAATTGGTTGATCCAATCAATCGAATCTTCTTGCCACGTGCCGACATAGCAACTGACACTTTGGTTGCCGGTCTTAGCGAACTTGGCTGGGAAGTTGATGATGTAACTGCATTCCGTACAGTTCGCGC
>JBEGTB010000087.1:0-21915 GCA_041179585.1 Actinomycetota bacterium | reverse complement strand
GCTGCAATTGCCTGTGGCGCTTTTCACATCCGCTCAGGTGGTCGTCAATACTTCAACACCACACCTCTTGGTCGCGCGGTAACTGGAACACTGCTTGTGCGCGCGATGTTTGAAGACCAGGTTGAAATCTGGGGCGATGGATCAACCTACAAAGGTAATGACATTGAACGTTTTTATCGTTATGGACTCTTAGCAAATCCAAACTTAAGAATTTATAAGCCATGGCTTGATCAAGATTTCGTCCGTGAACTTGGTGGCCGTAAAGAAATGTCTGAATGGTTAGTTAGCCACAAACTGCCTTACCGCGATAGCACCGAAAAGGCTTACTCAACTGATGCCAACATCCTTGGCGCAACCCATGAAGCTAAAACACTTGAATTCTTAAATGAATCAATGGAAATTGTTGAACCAATTATGGGCGTTCGCTTCTGGGATCAGTCAATAAAGATTGAAACTGAAGATGTGACTATTGCATACGAACAGGGTTATCCAGTTGCGATTAATGGAAAGACTTTTGCAAATAACGTTGAACTAATTAAAGAAGCTAATGCAATCGGTGGTCGCCATGGCCTAGGTATGGCAGATCAGATTGAAAACCGCATTATTGAAGCCAAGAGCCGCGGTATCTATGAAGCACCAGGTATGGCGCTGCTATTCATTGCTTACGAACGCTTAATCAGCGCAATCCACAATGAAGACACCATTGCCAATTACCACGCTGAAGGTCGTCGACTAGGTCGCTTGCTTTATGAAGGTCGTTGGTTTGATCCACAATCTCTTATGCTTCGTGAATCACTTCAAAAGTGGGTTGCCTCAGCAGTAACTGGGGAAGTAACACTACGTCTTCGTCGTGGCGATGACTACACGATCGTTAACACATCCGGTCCAGCACTTAGTTACCATCCTGAAAAACTTTCAATGGAACGAACAGAAAATGCGGCATTCGGTCCAGCAGATCGAATTGGTCAGCTGACTATGCGAAATCTAGATATTGCAGATACGCGCAGCAAGTTAGATCTTTACCGCAGTCAAGGTCAATTAGATGCCAAGAATTTTGGCATTGTTGGCGAAATTGAACCTGGTAAATAAGCATTCATGAACTTGCAGATGCCGGCTGAGTGGCAACCGCACGAGCGCACCTGGATGGCATGGCCATCTGCAAGTTATTCATCTGGTAGCGATCCTGAAATTGATTCTGCTTATAAAGCGTGGGCAGAAGTTGCCAAAGCGATTGTTGAATTTGAACCAGTAACGATGGTCGTTGACCCACGTGATCAGGAATTAGTTAAAGCCTGGCTTGACCCAAGAGTTGACGTGTTAATTGCTGACCTTGATGATGCCTGGATGCGCGATATAGGTCCAACATTTGTTAAAGATGAAACAGGAACTGTTGCTGGTGTCAATTGGGTATTTAACGGTTGGGGTGGCCAACACTGGGCCAAATGGGATCACGACAGCCAGATTGCCAAAACTATTTTGGAAAGCACTGGCCAAACTCGAATCGATTCACCGATGACAAATGAAGGTGGCGGCATTCACGTTAACGGTGCTGGCACCGTACTTGTTACTGAAACTGTGCAACTTGATCCGGGTAGGAATCCAGAGTTATCTAAAACAGATGTCGAAGCTGAACTTAAGCGAACTCTTGGAGTTAGCCAAGTAATTTGGTTAAAACGCGGCCTTACAAGGGATTATGACGACTTTGGCACTAGGGGACATGTTGACATTGTTGCCACATTTTGCAACGAAGACACAATTTTGTATCACCAACAATTAAATCCAGCGCATCCAGATTTTGAAGTTTCCAAAGAAGTTGAAAAAACTTTAAGTGAATCTAGATTTAAGCTAATTGGCGTTCCAGCCCCGCAAACCATTAAAGACGAAGAAGGCTGGGTTGATTACAGTTACATCAATCACTACGTATGTAATGGCGCAGTCATCCTTTGTGCCTTTGATGACCCAGGTGATCTAGTTGCCAAAGAAATAATGGAAAAGGCTTACCCAGGTCGCAAAGTTGTTTTAGTTGATGCCAGAGAAATATTTGCGCGTGGGGGCGGGATTCACTGCATCACTCAGCAGCAACCAAAGTAATTATTTATTGACTCGGCTTGCGGCAAATACCGCCATAGCGGCAACAGGAATTGAAGCCAGCGCACATAGCCAGCCATAGCTAAGCGTTGCGATCACCACACCAGCAATTGCGCCGCCGATTGCTCCAGATAAATTCATCACCAAATCAGAAACACCTTGGGCGGCGGCGCGGTAATGATCGCTCACCGTTTCTGAAAGCAATGTTGAACCGGCAATTAATGTGCCAGACCAGCCAAGTCCAAGTAGAAATAGCCCCATTCCAAGTTGAACGCTGTCATTGGCAGCAGCGGTGCCGGAAATCAAAGTTGAACTTAACAAAACAAACCCAGCAACGACAAGCACGCGCTGTCGACCAATTCGATCAGAAAGTTTTCCAACAAGCGGTGAGAATGCATACATGCCCGCGATGTGAACACTTATCACAAAGCCGATAATCCTAATCGAGACATCAACGTGCTTCATGTGAACAGGGGTCATCACCATAACTGAAACCATCGCAATGTGCCCAGATGCAATTGCGATTAGCCCTAATAATGAATTTGAGTTAGACCTAATGTGGCTAAGCGTTTCCTTGAATGGAATTTTTACCGACACCCGTGGGCTTAATTCCTCAGTACCGGCAAGGCTGGTTAAGTAAGGATCTGGCTTTAACAGAAACCAGATCACCGAGCTTGATGAAATCAAGCAAATCGATGCCAAGGCAAAAGTCCCCGTTAGCGCCGGTAATCCAACTGAAGATGCCACGCTGCCAATTGGGTCAAGCAAGTTTGGTCCAAGCACAGAACCAATCGTTGATGCCCAAACCACATATGAAAGCGAACTTGCTCTCGTGTGCTCTTGGGCTAAATCGATAGCTGCGTACCTGGCTTGGTAGCCAGCTGCCGAGGAGGCGCCGATCATAAATGTGCCAAGGAAAATTAATGGAATAAGGCTGCTAGTCCCAGCAATGACTGTGATCAAAGCACCGATAGAACCAATTGTGTAACCAGTGGTTAGAGCCAAGCGACGACCACCGCGACGAGTTAAGTTTGCAAGCGCTAACGCCATTGCCGCTGCGCCAGCAACACTGAATGTTTGGGCCACTCCGGCTAATGTTTCTGATCCGGCAAGAGAGGTGACCAGCAGAGAACCTGCAGCAACTGTTCCAGCAACACCAATTCCACTCAGGATTTGGGCAATTGCCAAAGTTCTTAGGGTACGAGTTTGAATCGGGTTAGTTGCAGTTTCAGACACATAAATAAGACTAGTGACGTGGTTAGATAATGCAGTGAGCAGATCTACCAAATTTGAAAATAATGGCGCCAATTACGCAGTAACTTCAGGAAGTTATTTCCCAATTGTTTCTGCGATTTTCGTTGGCTTATTAATCATTTCCAATGTTGGCGCAACAAAATTAATTTCCGCTGGGCCACTAATTGTTGATGGCGGGGCATTTCTTTTCCCACTTGTTTACATCACAGGTGACGTTTTAACTGAGGTTTATGGCTTTAGGGCAGCTCGCCGAGTTATCTTCGTTGGTTTTGCGATGGCAGTGCTATCTGCAGTTACATTTCTATTAATCCAAGTTTCACCAGCAGCCCCAGGCTGGGAAAACCAAGCAGCATTTGAATCAATTCTAGGATTTGTGCCACGAATCGTTTTTGCAAGCGTTTGTGGATTCCTGCTTGGTCAGATTCTTAATTCATACGTTTTAGCCAAACTAAAGCAGCGCACTAAAGAAAGTGCACTTTGGCTGCGCCTGATTGGCTCAACAGTTGTTGGCGAATTTGCTGACACATTGGTTTTTTGCACAATTGCGTTCTATGGCATTTTGACCGGTGGCGACTTTATTAATTATGTGGTCGTTGGCTACTTCTACAAGACTTTGCTCGAAGTAGTACTTTTGCCAATTACTTATCGCGTAGTGGCATTTGTTAAGGCAAATGAGACAACGTATGTATCTCACACTGAAAGCGTCTAACCGCGACGGTAGTTGTATTGGCCTAAGAATTCTGCTTTGAATTCATAGAAATTGCCATCCAAAATACTTTGCCTAATTCGATCAACCAGGTTCACAATGAAGTATTCATTGTGAATAGTTAATAGCGTTGAAGCTGCCATTTCTTTGGCATGAACTAAATGGTGCAGGTAAGCCTGGGTGTAGTTAGAGCAGGTGTAGCAAGCACAACCTGGAACTAACTGCTCAAATGAGTTTCGGTATTTGGCATTTGAAATATTCACTCGGCCAGTAGGGAAGTAAACCGCGGCATTTCTGGCAACCCGAGAAGCTGAAACGCAATCGAAAGTATCAGCGCCATTTTCTACGCCAACAAAGATGTCTTCAGGTTCGCCAATGCCCAGCAGGTGGCGTGGACGATCAGCTGGAAGTTCTTCGGTGACCCAGCGAACTATTGTGCCAAGTTCATCTTTATCAAGAGCCCCGCCAATGCCATAACCATCAAAATCCATTGCTCCAAGATCTGTTGCGGCTTTTCGACGAAGGTCTTCGTATTGCGCTCCTTGAATCACGCCAAATAGTGCTTGATATGGACGATGACTTCGCTGAGCCGTTAATTGCTGGTGGGCAGTGATGCAACGAAGCGCCCAAAGGCGGGTGCGCTCTAATGACTTCTCTTGGTATTCGCGGGTATTAAGCAACGTTGTGCACTCATCAAAGGCAAACATGATGTCAGCGCCTAATTCATGCTGAACTTCCATTGAAAACTCTGGGGTAAAGCGGTGCATGGTGCCATCAAGGTGAGATTTAAAGGTAACCCCGTCATCATCAACGTGAGCTAGGCGTTCTTTGCTATCTGCGATCACATCATCTGATTGCACAGTCACAGATTCCATGGCAAGAACTTTTTTAAAGCCAACGCCAAGACTTAAAACTTGAAAGCCACCGCTATCGGTGAAAGTTGGCCCTTGCCAGTTCATAAATTTGCCAACGCCACCAGCTTGGTCAACGATCTTTGATCCTGGCTGCAGGTAGAGGTGGTAAGCGTTAGCAAGTAGTGCTTGAGCACCCAGATCTTTCATGGATTCTGGAAGCACAGATTTAACGGTGGCTTTAGTGCCAACTGGAATGAATGCTGGTGTTTGAATTTGACCGTGTGGTGTGGTGATTACACCTGCGCGACCAACAGGTTTTAGGTCGGAGTTTTGGGGCTGAAGTTCACTTTTGACTTTGAACCCGAAATCGGATTTAGCCAAAGTAGTTAGCTATTTTCTAATTCGGCATCAAGATGCTTAGCAATCTTGCCAAGTGCTTTGCCTAGGGCTTCATATTCAGAATCAGTTAGTTGATCCACGAAATGTTTGCGAACACCAGCAACATGTAACGGGGCAGCGGCCACCAAAGTGTCCCAGCCTTTGTTTGTCATGGCGCAATTTTGACCACGGCGGTCATTTTCGCAGCTTTTGCGGTTAACTAAGCCACGGTCTTCTAAGCGATCAACTTGGTGGGATAGCCGACTTCTTGAAAGCAACGACTTTTGGGCAAGCTCTGACATGCGCATTGTTTTATTTGGAGACTCAGATAACCGAACCAAAATTTCATAATCGGTAATGGTTAAGCCAAACTCTTCTTGTAATTCACGGCTAAGTAGTTCTGGAAGCACGCTAGATGCAGTAATCCAGGAACGCCAATGCACTTGTTGGTCCTTAGATAGCCATTTAGTCACAAATGATATTTTAGACGATTAATTGAAAATTGAACTAATCGCAAAGATGGGAAATTAGCGTTCCCAGATTTTAATTCCACCCAAAATACCTGCGGTATTTTCAACGATTGTCACATTTGGTCCAAGATCTTGGCCAGCTAAGTGACGAGCATTGCCACCGCCGATATAAATGTGGTCAAAAAATAGGAATGAATCAAAAGCAATGATTGCCTTCTTTACGCGACTAATCCAGCGATCTTTGCCCACATCTTTTCGGGCAGCATTTCCGATCTGCTCTTCAAAAGTGTCGCCCTTTCGAAACAGGGCATGGCCAAGTTCAAGGTGAGGAATGAGTTTGCCGTTATAAAAAAGTGCTGCGCCACAGCCAGTGCCAAGGGTCATCACAAATTCCATGCCTTTACCCTCAATCACCGCGCTTCCTTGAACATCGGCATCGTTGGCCACTCGCACTGGAACTTTAAACGCTTCTTTGATGGCGGTGGCCAAATCAAAGTTATGCCAAGCAGCTACTAGGGCAGGGTCAACTTCGCCTTCAAGGGTGCTTTTGCTCAACGATGGAATATTCGTCACTATTCCATTTCGCACTAAGCCTGGAAAGCCAACCGACATGCGTTGGTATCCGGATAGTGATGCGGTTAATTCTTCTAGAGCTTCGATGAGTCTTGGTGGTGGACAGGGGTAAGGAGTATCGATTCTTAGACGCTCAGAAATCATTTCACCTTTGGCATCTAGCAGTGCGCACTTCATGCCAGAGCCACCGATGTCAACTGAAAGTGTTACTACATCTTCTGGAAAAACCATCTCAGTCACGATTACACCTTAGTTAAGATCTCTGCGCCGTTTTCCGTGACCACAAGTGTGTGCTCAAACTGGGCACTTCGCAGCCGGTCTTTGGTAACAACTGTCCAATTATCTTTCCACATATCCCACTTATGTGTGCCAAGAGTAAGCATCGGTTCAATCGTAAAAGTCATGCCAACTTCCATGATGGTGTCGAATTCATCGGTGTCATAGTGGGGGACGATTAAACCGGTGTGAAAAGTTGTGCCAACGCCGTGGCCAGTGAAATCGCGCACCACCCCATAACCAAATCGCTTGGCATAAGACTCGATCACTCGACCGATTACATTTATTGGCCGTCCTGGCTTTATCGCAGCAATGGCTCTAGTTAAAGATTCTTCGGTCCGTTCAACTAGCAACCGAGACTCTTCATCAACCTCGCCAGCCAAAAACGTCGCATTGGTATCGCCGTGCACACCGTGGATGAAAGCTGTGATATCGATGTTACAAATATCCCCATCTTGAACAACTGTAGAATCTGGAATGCCATGGCAGATAACTTCGTTCAAACTTGAACAAAGCGATTTAGGAAATCCGCGGTAGCCCAAAGTCGACGGATAGGCGCCGTGGTCACAGACATACTCATGGCCAATTCGATCTAGTTCATCTGTTGTGATTCCAGGCTTAACCTGTTTGCCAACTTCAATTAGCGCGCCGGCTGCGATGCGACCGGCAATTCGCATTTTTTCAATTGTTTCTAAATCTCTGATATCTGAGTCAGTAGCTTTGGTTGGCGCTTTTTTGCCAACATATTCTGGTCGCAAAATAGTTGGTGGAACTTGTCGCATTGGTGAAATCACACCTGGAGTTAAATTACCCACAGATGATTTACCAGAAGATGAAGTCATTACAACTAAAGTTTAAAGCAAATACAAAGGCCTCGAGTTTTCACTCGAGGCCTTTGCTATAGAGCAAGGGGGAAACTTACTTCTTCTTTGCAGCCTTGCGCTTAGCAGGCTTGCGCTTTGCAGCCTTCTTTGCAGGTGCAGCAGCAGCAGCAGCTTTCTTAGCCTTACGCTTAGCTGGCTTGCGCTTTGCAGCCTTCTTAGCTGGAGCAGCAGCTTTCTTAGCAGCCTTACGCTTAGCTGGCTTGCGCTTTGCAGCCTTCTTAGCAGTGCTCTTCTTAGCAGCTGTCTTCTTTGCTGCTGGCTTACGCTTAGCAGCCTTCTTCTTAGCTGGAGCCTTCTTGGCAGCAGCCTTACGTGCTGTGGTCTTCTTGGCAGCCACAGGTCCTCCTCGAGGTAAGACCCTCGGACTTCCCGAAGGTTCATTAATAAAGGTTGCCAGATAAAACATGTGATATGCACGTTTATACGCACATTTTTAGGTAGCGTGTCGAAATTAATTTTTTGCAAAATTTTGCGAATTTTTTTAAAAAAATGATCGATATATCGATAAAAAATTAAAAATATTTCGCAAATATATGTGCAATATTCCCTTTATTTACAAGTATTTTTCTAATTTTTACGTTTTTGCGTCAAATATTTTTATTTTTCACTTCGAAACAGGTGTTACTTGTGTTGTTTAGAAAAAATAATAAAAATTTTAAAAAATTTTCAATATTTTTGAAAAAAATCGCAAAAAATGACCCAACTTTGCAAATTTTTAGCCAGGTGTCCCTTGCTTCGAATTATTCGTACGAGTGAGCTAGATCAGGGTAGGCGCCGCTAGTTACATCGGCTGCCCAAGCTTTGCTTGCATCACTGATGACTGCATTGAGGTTTGCATACTGCTTAACAAACTTTGCCGGCTTGCCTTTGGTTAAACCAAGCAAGTCCTGCCAAACAATTACTTGCGCATCAGTGTTTGGTCCAGCACCGATTCCAATTGTTGGAATGCTTATTGCATTCGTGATCTGAGTTGCAAGATCGTGTGGCATAACTTCAAGCACAATTGCAAACGCGCCAGCTGCTTCAAGTGCTTTTGCATCAGTCAAAATTTGTGTGCCAGATTCGCCACGACCCTGCACGCGATAGCCACCCATTTGATGAACAGATTGTGGAGTTAAACCGATATGTCCCATAACTGGAACACCAGACTTAGTTAGTAATTCAACAGTTGGGGCAATGTGGCTGCCACCTTCAAGTTTGACTGCGTGCGCATTGCCTTCTTTTAGAAAACGCATGGCTGTTGAAAGGGCCTGATCAGGGGACTCTTGATAACTGCCAAATGGAAGATCGGCCACAACCATTGCACGCTTACTGCCGCGTTCAACACCTGCAACAAGTGGAATTAAGTGATCGCTGGTAACTGGGATTGTTGAATCAAATCCGTAAACCACCATCGCAGCAGAATCGCCAACAAGTAAAACTGGGTAACCAGCATCATCAAAAATGCCTGCTGTGATCGCATCGTAAGTTGTGATCATCGGCCATTTTTCACCACGAGCTTTTGCGGCGAATAAATCACTTGTTGTTATTCGACGTGATTGTTTTCCGCCATAGAGCGGCTCAGTAGACATAGTTAATTAACTCCGACCTCAAGGCCCGTTACGGGTCCCTGGATACTTATGACTTAACTATTGCACAACTTCTATGATTCGCGCCATTTGTTTGTCATCGGCAGGCGTCGTTCACGACCAAAAGCTTTAATTGAAACCTTTGGACCGGGTGGATACTGGCGACGCTTGTATTCGGCGCGGTCAGTTAACTGCAAAGTTTTAATGACAACTTCACTTGGGAAGCCCATCGCAATGATTTCTTCACTACTTCGATCAAATTCGACATACTGAAGCAAAATCGCATCAAGTAATTCATAGTCTGGAAGTGAATCTGAATCTTTTTGGCCAGGGCGAAGTTCGGCACTTGGCGCTTTAGTAATTGAGTCCTCTGGAATTGGGGGATTCTTTCCTTCAAGTTTTGCTTTTTCATTCCGCCATTTAGCAAGGCCCCAAACATCCACCTTTGGCACATCTTTAATTGGTGCAAACCCACCAACGGCATCACCATAGATAGTCGAGTAACCAACTGAAAGTTCACTCTTATTTCCAGTTGCTAGGACTAAGTGACCTTCTTGGTTTGAAATACCCATCAGAGTTGTGCCGCGAACACGGGCTTGCAGGTTTTCTTCAGCCAGTCCAGTAAATCCAAGTTCATCCAGGTATGACTTAACCATTGGGGCAATTGGTACAGTTCGGAAATTAATCCCAGTGCGATCAGCCATTTCTTTGGCATCGGATTTTGAATGATCCGAAGAGTATTCAGATGGAAGCGATACGGCAAAAACTTTGTCCGCACCAAGTGCGTCAATACTTATGGCAGCAACCAGGGCTGAATCGATGCCACCGGATAACCCAAATAGAACTGACTTGAATCCATTTTTGGCAACGTAATCTTTAAGGCTTAAGACCAGTGCTGAATAAAGTTCGGCATAGTCATCTGTTTGCTTACGTATACGCTTTGCGATTTCAGACTTCTCGCTAGAACCTGATCCAGTGATTTCAATTAACTTGGCGCCAGATATTTGCGGGTTACTGATCTTGCGAGCCGGGATATCAACAATCAGGATTTCTTCTTCAAATTGGGCAGCCCTTGCCACGACTTCACCGGATGCGGTGATGACAACAGAATCGCCATCAAATACCAAGTCATCTTGGCCACCGACCATGTTCACATAAGCCAGGGCAGCGTTGGCCTCTTTGGCTCGCTTTTGAACTAGCTTTAAGCGCACATCATCTTTATTGCGTTCATAGGGCGAGCCATTCAGAACGAGCAGCAAGCTGGCCCCAGTAGCTTTCACTCTTGAAACCGGCCCACCGTCTTGCCAAAGGTCTTCACAAATTGCAATCGCCATGTCAGCGCCAAAAGCCCTAACTACAACGAGTTCATCGCCGGGAACAAAGTGGCGAAATTCATCAAAGACGCCATAGTTAGGCAGATGATGTTTGTTGTAATGACCGTGGATTTTGCCTTCATGAATAATGGCGGCGCTATTCATCGGTGCCCCACGAGGCACACCAAGCTTCACGGCATCAGCGTTATCAGTTCCACGAAGGTAGCCAGCAATCACCAAAACATGACCAAGGTTGTGGCTGGCTAACTTGGTTGCTAAATCTTGAATTGCTTTAGCGCTGGCTTCTTGGAAAGAAGGTCTTAGCGCAAGGTCATCCATTGGGTAACCGGGAATAACCATTTCTGGAAGTAGCACCACGTCAGCGCCTTTTTGGGCTGCATTTTTGACTGCATTAATACAGACATCGACATTGCCTGAAAAGTCACCAACTGTTGGGTTAACTTGGGCCAAAGCCAAACGGATGGTTTCCACGCTCTTAAGCGTATTGGTAAGGGCTAGCGGGGCAAATTTTCGTAACACAGCCGTAACGAAAGCCCAGCAACATAGGGGTATGGATAAGCAAACCGAATTTGTATTACGCACCATGGAAGAGCGCGACATCCGATTTGTCCGCCTGTGGTTTACCGACGTGCTTGGCACACTTAAATCAGTTGCGATCGCACCAGCTGAATTAGAAGGTGCATTCGCTGAAGGTATTGGCT
Organism: Actinomycetota bacterium; assembly: GCA_041179585.1. Lineage (GTDB taxonomy): Bacteria > Actinomycetota > Actinomycetes > S36-B12 > UBA5976 > UBA5976. The sequence goes on along the minus strand of JBEGTB010000087.1, from coordinate 10,829 downwards.
TTGATGGTTCAGCTATCGAAGGTTTTGCCCGTGTCTATGAATCAGACATGTTGGCCAAGCCAGATCCAGAAACGTTTTCAATCCTGCCGTGGCGCGGTGAGCAAAACAGCGTTGCTCGTATGTTCTGTGACATCAACTTGCCAGATGGCAATGCTTCGTTTGCTGATCCACGTAATGTGCTCAAGCGCGCATTAGGAAAAGCTGCGGATCTTGGCTTTACTTTCTACACCCACCCAGAAATTGAATTTTTCTTATTTAAAAACCAGCCAGAACGCGGCGTAATGCCAGTTCCAGTTGATGAAGTTGGTTACTTTGACCACTCACCAAGTGGGGTTGGTTATGACTTCCGTCGCCAAGCAATCACCATGCTTGAATCAATGGGTATCTCAGTTGAATTTAGCCACCACGAAGGCGCACCAGGTCAGCAAGAAATCGACCTTCGTTATGCAGATGCACTAACCACCGCCGATAACATAATGACTTTCCGCGTGGTGATGAAAGAAGTAGCCCTTGAACAAGGTGTCTATGCCTCATTTATGCCAAAGCCATTCGCGCAATACCCAGGTTCAGGTATGCACACCCACCTTTCATTATTTGAAGGCGACAAGAACGCGTTCTATGAAGCAGGCGCTGAATACCAGTTAAGTAAAACTGGTCGTCAGTTCATTGCCGGACTTTTGAAGCATGCACCAGAAATAACTGCTGTAACAAACCAGTGGGTTAACTCGTACAAACGTCTTGGCGGCGGCGGTGAAGCTCCGTCTTATGTATGTTGGGGTCATAACAACCGCTCAGCACTTATTCGTGTGCCGATGTATAAACCAGCTAAGGGCAATTCAACTCGCGTTGAAATTCGATCAATCGATTCGGCATGTAACCCATACCTTTCGTTTGCATTACTTCTTGCTGCAGGCCTTAAGGGCATTGAAGAAGGTTATGAATTGCCACCAGGTGCCGAAGACGATGTTTGGTCATTAACTGACGCGGAACGTCGCGCATTAGGAATCAATCAGCTTCCGCAATCACTTGGCCAAGCCATCGCACTTATGGAACGTAGCGAACTTGTAGCTGAAACACTTGGCGAACACGTATTTGATTTCTTCTTGCGCAATAAGCGTGCTGAATGGGATGAATACCGCGCGCAGGTAACACCGTATGAGTTAGATCGTTACTTGCCGGTTCTCTAAATGACTGCTCGCGTTCTAGTTATTGAAAATGACCCGATTGCGCCACTTGATTTAGTCGAAGAGTGGCTAATCGATGCTGGGCTTGAAGTGGACATTGTTAAGCCATATTTGGGACAACACATGCCAAGTTCAATCCCTGCTGGCTACCAAGGCTTACTAGTTCTTGGTGGCACGATGGGCGCTCACGATGACGAAGAATTTTCTTGGTTAACTCCACAACGGTCGCTAATGAAAGATGCAATTGCGACAGATTTTCCATTCGTTGGAATTTGTCTTGGCGCGCAAATGCTGGCAACTGCAGTTGATGGAAAGTCAGTTCGCACGCCAAGCCCTGAAGCTGGCGTGGAGAAAATTAAATTCAATAGCAATGCTGCAGATGACAAATTATTTGCGCCATTTGCCAATCAAGAAATTCCTGCAGTTACTTGGCACCAGGATTACATCGTTGAACTTCCAGAAGATGCGGTGATCCTTGGTTCAACTGATGCTTGCCCTGTGCATGCGTTTCGAATTGGGCAAAATGTTTATGGAATGCAGTTTCATCCAGAGGTAAGGTCGGCAACTGTTTCTAATTGGGCCAAGCCAAATAATGATGTGCTTAAAAAACTTGGGAAAAGTGCCGAAAGTGCTTTGGCTGAAGTAACCGAAAATCAAGATGAACTAATTAAAACTTGGAAGCCAGTATTCGTCAGGTTTGCAAAAGCTGTGAATGAAAATCAGGCTTGATAAGTAATGTCACGTGAAAGTTCAATTACCGGACGTTTAGCAAGGCTTGGCTTTGCTGACACTCAAGGCTGCGCCCAGGCAATTGAACAAAACCCACTTTTAGAAAATGCCCTTGAGTATTTAAAGGATGCAGCTGACCCCGATTTAGCACTTCTAACTCTTGGAAAGTTATTTGAAACTGGCTCAATTGATTTTGCCAGTTTTGAAAATGATCAGTGGATCAAAATATGTGGACTACTTGGTTCATCTCAAGCACTTGGCGAACATTTAGTTAAGCATCCAGAGCAAGTTATTTATGTTGCAACATGTGAAGGTGTGCCTAGCCGGGATGAATTAATTTCAAATCTGCTCTCAAGTGTTGTTAGCCAAAAAGACTGGGATCAAGCATTAATAAATCTGCGAATCGCTTATCGCAGGGAAGTTAGCGCGATTGCTGCAATTGACGTTGCAGCCAAATCTGAGAGCACAAACATTCTTCCTGGAATTGCGACAGGCCTTAGCGATCTAGCTGATGCAGTTTTGGAATCTGCTCTAACTTTGGCTAACCAACACACTGCTGGAAGCGAACAAGTTGAACTAGCCATCATTGCAATGGGTAAGTGTGGGGCAAGAGAGCTCAATTACGTCAGCGATGTTGATGTCATGTTTATCGTGTCGCCAACTGAAGGCGTTGATGAATTTGATGCGATTGAAGTTGGTACGCAGATTGCCAAAAAGATTATGCAAGCTTGCTCGCAGTCAACACCAGAAGGTGTGATTTGGGAAGTTGATCCAAATTTGCGCCCAGAAGGAAAGGCTGGCGCGCTTGTTAGAACTTTGCCAAGTTACATGGATTACTACGATCGCTGGGCTAAGTCCTGGGAGTATCAAGCACTACTTAAGGCCAGGGCGATGGCTGGTAGCCAAAAACTTGGTGATGCATTTATTGAGGCAACTTCGCCACTTATTTGGCAAGCGGCAAACCGTCCTGGGTTTGTTGAAGATACGCAAGCAATGCGTGAGCGTGTAACCGAACACATCCCATCAAAAGATGCTGATCGAGAATTAAAGCTAGGTCGCGGGGGACTGCGCGATGTTGAATTTGCCGTTCAGCTTTTGCAGATGGTGCACGGCAGATCAGATGATTTAGTTCGCAATCCAAATACATTGCTCGCCTTAGAGCAACTAGCATCTTGGGGATATGTCGCCCGCGAAGATGCAGCAACTTTAGGTCAGGCATACAGGTTCCTTCGAACCCTTGAACACCGCATTCAGTTATTCCGCATGCGACGAACACACATCATGCCAACTGATGAACTGGAGCAGCGACGCATTGGCAGATCGATGGGCTATGGCTTAGATCCCATCGATGGCTTAACCAAAGAGTGGAAAAAATATGCACGGGAAGTTAAGCGCCTTCACGAAAAACTTTTCTATCGCCCGCTATTAAATGCAGTTGTAAAACTTGATAGTTCAGCAGCCAGGCTTACCCCTGAAGCAGCAAGTGCTCGATTGGGCGCTTTAGGTTACAAAGATCCAGCAGGCGCACTTCGCCATCTTGAAGCACTCACATCTGGAGTTTCAAGGCGTGCAGTCATTCAGCGCACACTGCTTCCAGTAATGCTTGAATGGTTTGCCCAGGCACCAGATCCGGATTCAGGTTTACTTGGTTTCCGCCAAGTAAGTGAAGCCCTGGGGACTACGCCTTGGTATCTGCGGTTGTTAAGAGATGAATCGGCAACTGCAGAACGTTTAGCCAAGATTCTTGCCACCAGTCGCTACGCCACAGATTTACTTCTTAGAGCACCAGAAGCGGTCAACCTACTGGCATCAAATGATTCACTTAAACCACGAACTCGAGATGAACTGCACACTGAAGTCCTAGCGATCGCTTCACGTTATGAAGATCAAAATGAGGCTGCGGGGGCAATCCGTGCAGTCAGAAGAAGAGAACTTTTCCGAGTTAGTTGCGCTGACATTCTTGGTGAAATTGAAGTTGAACAAGTTGGCGATGCCTTAACCGATATCACTGATGCCACAATTGCTGGAACGCTAGAGGTAATTAAGCGGTCAACGCAAAACGTTCCACCATTCTTGGTGGTTGCGATGGGTCGCTATGGCGGAGCTGAACTTGGTTATGGCAGCGATGCTGATGTCATGTTCTGCTTTAGTGAAACTTCAGAACTTTCCCAAGTTGCTGCCCACAGTATGGCCAATAGCCTTCGCACATTACTTATGGCGCCAAGTCCCGATCCAGAACTTGTAATTGATGCGGACCTAAGACCTGAAGGTAAAAATGGTCCGCTTGTTCGAAGTTTTGATTCATTTGATGCTTACTATCAGCGCTGGTCATCAGGCTGGGAAACACAAGCATTACTTCGCGCCGATATTTCAGTAGGGGATCAAGATCTTGCAAGGCAATTCAAAGAATTGATCGATCTCATTCGCTATCGCGAAATTGGATTGCCTGAAAATGAATTGCGCGAAATTCGCAGGCTTAAAGCCCGCATGGAATCAGAAAGATTGCCAAGAGGTGTTGATCCATCACTTCACACCAAACTTGGCCCTGGTGGATTAAGCGATGTTGAATGGCTTGCCCAAATTCTGCAATTAAAACATGGCCACAAGAATCCAACGCTTCAGACACCGCGAACAATTAAAGCTCTCTACGCAGCTAGAGATTTAAATCTGCTATCAGTTAGCGATGCAAGCGCTGTGATTGATGCTTGGTTACTAAGTACCAAGGTGCGAAATGCAATGATGCTAGTTAAAGGCAAAGCAAGTGACAGTGTGCCAACTGATTTAACTGACCTTGCCAGAATCGCTTACCAACTTGGTTACGGACTGCGTGGTGGGCAGCAACTACTTGATGAATACCGAAGGACAACTAGGCGCGCTCGGCAAGTGGTTATGCGTGAGTTCTACGGCGAAACTGAAGATCAAAATTTAATTACCTAATTACTTAACTACGCGAAATGCGGTCATATCTTTACTGGCCCCGCCACGCACATGACCAAATGGGGCTTTGAAGGTTGCCTGCAAGAAATCAACTGCTTCACCTGTGATTCGTTCACCTGGTAACAGGTTTGGAATACCAGGCGGGTACGCAGCGACACTATCTGCCGAAATGCGACCAATCGCAGATTTTGCATCAACAACTTCAGTTCCATTGAAGTATGCATCGCGAACAGTCATTACGCGTTCACCAGAGGCAGGAAGGTTTAAATTACCCAACTTTGCCAAATCCCGCTCAGGAAGTGAATCTAGGGCAACAAGAAGTCGATCAATTTCTGGAACCGCGCCAGCGCCAACTAAACCAACCAATGTTGCGCCAGTTGCCATTTCGAAGTGAATCGCATGTTCATTAAACAAAATTGATTTTGCTTCAAAACCTGAAATATTTCCCGCTGCAGTGTTGATCACAATGCGAAGCGGATCAACAGTGAACACATCTGGGTGAGTGGCAATTTGTGGTGAAGCATTCTTGAAACGGCCACCTGCCTCAATCGCCGATCGAATTTCATCAGCGCCAGCAATGGATTTAGTAATGGTTTGCTTGCCATGAACAGCAAGCTGTCTACGGGCAATGTCTAGCGAGGCTAAAAATAATGAATTAACACTGGTGGACTGCATTGAGCGAAATGCACGATCAACAAATGGTTCAAGTTGCTCAGCAAATTTTCCATTTCCTAGATGCAACATCGCGGTTTGCGAAAGTGACCCACCAAGCTTGTGAGTACTGCTGATAACTAAATCAGCGCCAAGTCTGATTGCGTTAGTTGGCAGGCCTGGGTGGAAACCAAAGTGTGAACCCCAGGCTTCATCAACGATAAGTGGAACATCAAAACTGTGAGCAACGTTTGCAAGGGCTGCAACATCACTAACCGCACCAAAGTAACTTGGCGTAATCACGTAAGCAGCAACTGGATTTTCCGTCTGGCTCAAGGCAAGTTTAAGCTCATCAGCGCTAACGCCATTAGCAATGCCAAGTTTTTGGTCAACAGATGGCAAAACAAAATTAGCTACCAGCCCGGTGATCGCAAAGCCATCAATTACAGATGAGTGCATTGAGCGTTGCACGACGATGTTTGTGCCAAAGTTTCTGATTGCAAGGCAGGCAGTTAAGTTACCCATTGAAGCGCCATTGGCTAAAAACCAAGTGCGCTTAGCGCCCCAAGCATCAGCTGCAAGTTCGAGTGATTGCTCAAGCGGGGTTGGCGAGATTCCGTTATCGATGCCATCAACTAAAGGCTGAACATCGCGACTTAATAGTTCAAAACCAAAGTAATCAATTAACCCAGGCGCAGAAGGAGAAGAGTTTAAATCGCTGGCTAACTGAAAGCCTGGGGTGGCAAATTTAGCTAAGCCTCGTTTCCCGTATGCACTAATTGCATCGGCATAAGGTGTTTGATCTTGGTTAAGTGCCAACTATCGAACGCTATCCCAAATAGCGACCGCACCGGCTAAATCTTCAAGGGCAGTGCCAACAGATTTGAAATAAGTTATTTCTTCAGCCGATGCTCTTCCACTGTGCTCTTTGCGAGTTAATGCGTAAAGATCGGCCACTACTTTCTCTTTATTAATAATGCCAGCATTAATCGGAATCACTATGTCGCCGGCTTCTTTGAGTCCACCAGCAAACGTGTCACAGAAAATGGTTGCATTCTTAACAACTTCATCATCGGTTTCTCTCATTTCTGGCGTGAAAGCACCGACGCTATCGACATGAGTTCCAGACTTAAGCCACTTGCCGTGAATAAGCGGTGTCTTAGTTAAAGTTGCTGCCGAAACAATGTCACTTCGGCTAATTGCTGTAACTAAATCTGGATGAGCGGTTACTGGAAGACCTTCAGCTTGAAGTTTTTCAGCAAGTGCATGCGCGTTGTGAATGTTGTGATTCCAAAGCAACACTTCTTCAATTGGGCGAACAGCCATGTGGGCTTTAATCATGAAAGGACTTAGCGCACCAGTACCGATCATGGTGATTACTTTGCTATCTGGGCGAGATAAATATTTGCTAGCAAGAGCAGAAGCCGCAGCGGTTCGCCAAAGAGTTAGGCGAGTGCCATCCATAGTTGCAAGCGGCTGTCCAGTTTCGCCATTCATTAAGTAATAGAGACCGAAAATACTTGGCAGTGATCTAGTCGAATTCTCAGGAGTGACAGTTGCAATTTTCACACCGATGTAAGGAGTACTACTTGAATCTGTCCAGCAGGGCATTAGTAATAATGTCTTGTCTTCGCCGATGCCACTAACTGTGTGGTGGGCACGCATCGGGGTGTTCCAATTGCCAATAAATGCGGCTTCAAGCGCGTCAATAATTTTTGGAAAAGTTAGAACGCGATCCATCTGGTCGCTATCAATATGCTGCATTTTGACCCCTTTAGAGAAATAAGCGTATAACCCTTTAAATCTGCCCAAAAACCACAGTTCTCTCAGACTGGCTCTACTGGTGTCGGTAGGCTTTAGGGAACGCCTAAATCAAGGAGTGCCTAGATGAGCGCAGTAGTAACCGGCGCAGTAATTGCCGATCGTTGGGTTAAGAATTCAATAACTAGAAGTGCAGTATTAGTTGCTGGCTTAGTTGGCTTAACTGCAGTTTCAGCCCAGATTGCCGTGCCTCTACCGTTCACTCCAGTTCCATTGACGCTACAGACTTTCGCAGTGCTTGCTGGAGCAGCAGCACTTGGCGCAGAACGCGCGGTTATCGCTCAAGTTTCTTACATCGTGCTTGCGCTTGCTGGCCTTCCAATTCTCGCTGGCGGCGCAAGTGGCGCAACTAAAGTTATGGGCGCAACTGGTGGCTATCTAATCGGTTTCGTTGTTGCCTCTTACCTAGTTGGCAAAATTGCTGAACGCGGCGCAACTGTGAAGGTCCGCTCAACAGTTCTTGCTTATGCAATCGGCACCACAGTTATTTACGCTCTTGGCGCGATATGGCTAGCTCAGTTCACTGGCAAAGGTTTAGTTTGGGCAATTGCTAATGGCGTAGTTCCATTCCTAATCGGTGATGCAATCAAAGCAATTGCTGCGGGTGCTGTGTTACCAACTGCTTGGAAACTAACTAGCAAATAGCCAAGCGAGCGGCAGACTGATCATCAAAAGTGTGCCAAGACCTACTAGGAGTTTTGACCACCAAGGTGAGCTCCACTTTCCTAGTAATTGTTTATCGCTGGCCAACTGCCAAATCACAATCATTAAAACCGGTGCACTTATGCCGTTAATGATGGCCGCAAGTACCAGTGATTGCATTGGATTTATTCCAAGAAGGTTTAGTGCAATTGCCATTGCCATGGAAACGGCAATTACCGCATAGAACTGTTTTGCTTGGCTTGGCTTGCGTTCCAAACTTTCGCGCCAACCAAAAGCCTCACTGACTGCATACGCCGTTGAGCCAGCCAATACCGGAACGGCAAGCAATCCAGTTCCCAATATTCCAAGGGCGAAAATAATGCCAGCAAAATCTCCAGCAATTGGTCTGAGCGCTTCAGCTGCTTGCTCAGGAGAAGTGATGCTGGTAATTCCGGTACCAAAAAGTGTTGCTGCTGTTGTGGTCATGATTGCAAACATTACAAACACGCCAGAAAGCATCCCGGCAAAGACGTCACCGCGCATGGCATGAACGTGGGTATCTGAAATGTCTGGGGCATGGAGCCCTTCTTCCATTTCTTCGGCTGCTTGCCAGAAAAATAAATAAGGCGAAATAGTGGTTCCAGCCAAGGCGATTAAGGCAGCGATATCTGTGCGCGACCAGTTAATCGAAATATGGGTTAGGCCGATTACAACTTGTTCCCAATCAACTTTGGCTACAAATAACACAACTACGTAACTAAGTAATGACAAACAAAGCCAGCGAAGTACCCGCGCATAGCGATGATACGGAATGAAAATTTCAGCAACTGAAACAACAACTGCAATCAAGAAAACCATCAGAAGTTGATTCACTGGCGTAAACATTCCAATTACTGCAGCCATTGAACTTAAGTCCGCAGCGATGTTCACTGTATTGGCTATGGCAACTAGGAACACCATTAAGTAAAGAACCGGGGTAGGGAAGCGTCGTTTGATTACGCGAGCTAATCCTTCACCAGTTACTAGGGCAATTCGAGCGCAGGCTTCTTGGATGGCAAATGCGAATGGTAGTAGAAATGGTGCCACCCAAAGAGATCGATATCCCTGCACGGCACCAATTTGGGAGTAGGTACCGATGCCGGAAGGGTCATCATCCGCAGCGCCGGTGACAATGCCAGGCCCGATGCGATTGAAGTAACCTGCACCGCGAATCTGTGCGCGAATTTGATGGTGCTCGTGCGGCCCTGAAGTTCCCGCAAAAGACCTAAGAGCAGTCAGGCGCGAATTCTTAGTCACAGCAATACTTTAACGAACTACACCAATGTGATTAAAAGTCTTTAATTAAGCAAGATATTTGTCAGTGCGTTGCAGTTAAGTGACACCCATAAGTCAACTATGACTAATGGCAAGGACTTGACATAAGTGGTTAGTAAGATGCATTTAAGCAACAGAACTAACCGCGTGTGACTAGAGGATGTACTTAAGTTAATGATCGAGTTAGTTCTAAGTGATGGCGTGAATGAACCAGTGGTTGAAAAACTGGCTGGTCCAAGAGTTCGGCTATCAATCCATCCAAGTCAAGATTTAGCTGGCGCGCTAACTAATTGTCGCGACCAGTTACATGATGCAATTGAATGGGCGCTTACGTCACTTTATTCAAATGACGAAGCGCCCGATCGAGTTTTTGTTCGTGATGCAAACGGTCAGGAAATGGTTACCTTAGTTGACCCGTGCAGCACTTACGGATCACAAGCGATCATCCGCCCGTAAAATTTCCAGCGCTTTTAGAATTTCTGCTGGTGAGGCTTTAAGTGCTCGACACATATCAGGTAGTAACGCAACGCTTGGTCTTGTTTCTAGCGAGAAGTATCGATATAGGTTTCCGCGGTTAATTCCGATTTCTTGTGCCACAGATTCTAGTGAGCCATAACCAAGAGAATCCATCCGATCACGTAACCAATCAAGCCCGGTCTTGGGTTTGGTTTTTGTGGAAGGCTTAGCCATTTTTCCTGTTCCTGATTTCTTTTGGGTGTAGCTTTAATTATTACTCTAAAAATTAGAACTTTAGGTATTTTAAGGTTACAACCCCATAAAAGTTCAGGTTATTAAGACTCAATTACTCTAAGGGCGTCTCAAGGTCAGCCAAAGCCTCCACTTTTTGAACCTCTGAAAGTGGTCGATTTGCACCGGATAAATATTTGGAGCCAATTAACCAAATAAACGTAGTTGCACTCAATAGTGCAAGGGATACCAAGCCAACTGCATATTTTGGATTTACGTGCTCAATTAAATAACCACCAAGGGCAGCGCCAATTGCCAGCATCGAGCCCTCAATAGTCCAAAGCCAGGCACTGGCTGAAGTTGCACTGCCAACTGGCCGCACTGCTTCCAAAGTTTCCCAGTGATAAACCTGAGCAAAGCCGATGGCTAACCCAAGGGCCAATAAAACCGCACCCATTGCAAGACCCGGTGAAGTTAGCACTAGTGGAGCTGCACATAAGGAAACGAAAAGACTTGCAATTTTAAATCCATTAAGTGGAGTGATCGAAGATTTACGACCACCGATAACCAAGCCACCCACAATGCTGGCAAGCGCAAGAGTTGATAAAAGTGGTGCTGAAAGTTCTGGCCGATCAACCAAACTTGCGTAACCCGGAATGGTTATTTCGAGCATGCCCCAACCAAAACCAAAAATCATTCCTTCGATGATGATCACTTGGTAGGCGCGACTTTTAAACAATCCTTTGACACTTGGCTGGGCAACTTCTGGTTTCCATTGACGGGAAAGTGGCATAGTCATCATTGCCGTGCCACCGGCAGTCATCATTATGCAAGTAAGCCAGAGAGCAGCTGACCCACTAAATT
>JBEGTB010000086.1:0-8254 GCA_041179585.1 Actinomycetota bacterium | reverse complement strand
TTCGAAATAGGTTGACATAACTATAACGCTCTTGTTGACGTTTAGGGTTGTTAACACCACGGGGAACACGAAAGGCCTGGCATGCCAGCACCGCAGAATTACTTAGCTGTTATCAAAGTTGTTGGTATTGGTGGCGGCGGCGTTAACGCAATCAATCGCATGATTGAGCAAGGTCTTAAAGGCGTTGAGTTCGTCGCAATTAACACTGATGCTCAAGCATTACTAATGAGCGATGCAGATGTGAAATTAGATATCGGTCGCGACTCAACTCGTGGTCTTGGTGCAGGAGCTGATCCAGAAGTTGGTCGCAAGGCTGCCGAAGATCACCACGAAGAAATTGAAGAAGTACTTCGCGGTGCAGATATGGTTTTCGTTACCGCAGGTGAGGGTGGTGGCACCGGAACAGGTGGCGCGCCTATAGTTGCAAAAATTGCTCGTGACCTTGGCGCATTAACAATTGGTGTTGTTACTCGTCCATTTAGTTTTGAAGGCAAGCGCCGCACCGCCCAAGCTGAAGCTGGCGTTGAAGCAATTCGTAATGAAGTCGACACTTTGATTGTTATTCCAAACGACCGCCTTCTTGAAATTGCAGATAACGGCGTAAGTGTGATTGATGCATTCCGTCACGCGGACTCAGTCCTGCTTCAAGGCGTTAGCGGTATTACAGATCTGATCACAACCCCAGGTCTGATCAACCTTGACTACGCAGATGTTCGCTCAGTTATGAAAGATGCTGGCTCTGCGCTTATGGGAGTTGGTATCGCACGTGGTGCCGATCGCGCGATCGAGGCAACCCGCCAAGCGATTTCAAGCCCATTGCTAGAGGCAAGTATTGAAGGTGCCCGCGGCGTACTGATCTCTATTGCTGGTGCTAGCGATCTTGGACTATTTGAAATTAACGAAGCTGCGCGCATGGTTCAAAATGCAGTGCACCCAGAAGCATCAATTATTTTTGGAACTGTCATTGACGACACCCAAGGTGACCAGGTTAAAGTCACTGTTATCGCAGCTGGCTTTGATGGCGGCGCGCCACCATCAAATAAGTCAACCTCACCTGTGTCAAAGCAGATTTTGGATGAAACCCCACTTGCTGCAGCTGCTGCTTATGGCGTTGCTAAACCAGGTGAAGCGGCCTCAATTCCGTTAACACCAGAACATCAGAAGTCAAAGTATTCAATCGATGACGAAGAAGACGATGACAACTTCAAGACATTATTTGGAAAAGCTCCAGTTGCTGGTGATGTCTTTGATGAAACCACAACAACAGATGGCAGTGAAGACGATCTAGATATTCCAGATTTCCTTCGCTAAAAGTAGAACCTTGACTATTTCAAGCCCTGAATACGCCCGAGTAAACCTCGGGCGTATTTGCGTTACTGCGCTTAGTCGGCATGGCGGAGTAAGTAAAGGGCCGTACGAAAGTTTGAACCTAGGTAGTCATGTTGGCGATACCCAAAGTGACGTTGATACAAATTGGAAAATTGTTAGCGATTTAGTTGATGCAAATGGCATTACCTTCTTGCATGCCGAACACGGAACAACGGTCAATGTTGCAGATAAATTTGGCCAAGCGCCAACAGGGGATGGTTTAGTTTGCAAAACTCCTAAACACGCAATCGCCGCACTTTCAGCAGATTGCGTCCCAGTTGCCCTAGTCGATCCAGTCAATAACGTGATTGCAGTTGGCCACGCTGGTTGGAAGGGCGTGCTAGCAAATTTAATGTCTGAACTTACAAAATCTTTTGCAGATCTTGGCGCAGATATTTCTAAATCAACTGCCGTGATTGGCCCATCGATTTGTGGCGATTGCTATGAAGTTGGCGCTGATCGGGTTGAGTTATTTGGCTCTGGTGCCAGCGCTAGAGATTCAACGCATTTGGATTTAGCAGCTGGTGTGCGCAAGCAGTTAAGTGACTTGGGTTTTGAGATAACTCAGATGCCTGGCTGCAATTTTGAGGATGAAAATTTATTTAGTTACCGTCGAAGTGGTGGCAAGCCAACAGGTCGCGGCGGCTTAGTTGCGATAATTAACTAGGAATTTGTGATGGATCGCCAAACTGAACTTGAAGCTAACTTGCGCGAAGTTAATCTCGACATCGATGCTGCTTGCCAAAAATATGGTCGGGATCGCAGCGAAGTTAGATTAATCGTGGTCACAAAAACTTGGCCAGCCAGTGATGTTGAATTGCTGGCCAAACTGGGTGTTAACGATGTTGGTGAAAACCGAGACCAAGAAGCCAAACCAAAACACAGTGAAGTAAAAGCAAATTTAACTTGGCATGCCATCGGGCAGTTGCAAACAAATAAGGCCAAATCAGTTGCCACTTGGGCTGATGTGGTGCATAGCGTTGATCGGATTGATCTAGTTAACGCACTTGCTAAGGCTGTTACCTCAAGGCAAACACCGCTTCGTTGTTTAATTCAAGTAAATCTTGACCCAAAGACAGAAGATGGCGAATCATTCGAGCATCGCGGCGGCGCAGACCAAAGCCAAGTCCTTGAATTAGCCAAATTGATTTCAAGCACACCAAATCTTGAACTGGCAGGTGTGATGGGTGTTGGCCCACTTGATGGTGACCCAGAGCCGGCGTTTATGAAACTTAAGAATATTTCAACCGAACTTATATCGTTCTACCCAGATGCAACCTGGATCTCAGCTGGCATGAGCGGTGACTACGAGCTGGCTATAAAACATGGCGCGACACACCTTCGAATTGGGTCCTCGATACTGGGTCATCGGGCCTATAACGGGTAAGTTTTTAAAGAGAAATTCCCCAAGGAGTAAACCCATGGCACGTGCTATGCGCAAGATGGCCGAATACCTAGGCCTAGTTGATGGCGATGAATACAACGAAAGTTACGACGTTGTTGAAGAATACGCCGAATACCAAGAGCAGTATGCACAGCCAGCACATGTGCAAAGTAACTACGCACCAACGCAGTATGCACAGCCACTACGTCCAGTAGCTCAGGCTCCGGTTTACGAACAACCACTTGCGCCAGTTCGTCCAGCACCAACTGCAGATGTTTACCGCATTACAACTTTGCACCCAACCACTTACAACGATGCTCGTCGCATTGGTGAAGAATTCCGCGACGGCACTCCTGTAATCATGAACTTAGGTGACATGGATGAAGCTGATTCACGTCGCATCGTAGATTTCTCAGCTGGTCTTGCATTTGGCCTTCACGGCACAATTGAAAAAGTTGCTAAAGGTGTCTTCTTGCTTTCACCTGCAAACGTTGACATTGGTGCTGCAGCCAGAGCGCAGCTTCGCGAAGATCCATTCTTCAACCAGTCGTAGTTAGTCGATTATGTCGACCATTACAACACTCATCGCATCACTTCTTGATATCTATATTCTGGTATTGATTCTGCGTCTAGTTTTTGACTACATCACAATGTTTGCTAGATCTTGGCGACCACGTGGCATGGTTTTGGTTTTAGCTGAGTCACTGTATTCATTAACTGACCCACCACTAAATGCAATTAGAAAAGTGGTGCCACCGCTAAGGCTTGGTGGAATATCACTTGATCTTGGGTTCTTGATCCTAATTTTTGGTGTTTCAATTTTGCGTAATTTTTTCGCAGCCCTTTAAAAAACGCTAAATTATTAGGGCCAGTTTCCCTAAAACCCGATTTCCATTTACGCTAGTAAGGCTAATAGGGGTAACCCAATTACCGAGTACCAAAAAGGAAAGGCTTCCAAAATGGCAGTAACGCCCGAAGAAGTGCGTAATAAGCAGTTCACAACTTCACGTTTCAAAGAAGGTTATGACCTTGATGAAGTTGATGATTTCTTAGATGAAATCGAAGAAACTCTTAGCGCCCTTACCAAGGAAGCCAGTGACCTTCGTGCAACGGCAAAAGGTGAAATCCCTTCATCGATTCGCGAAGAAATTTCGAACTTAAATTCTGAAAACTCAAACCTAAAAAACGAACTTGCCCAGGCTAAGCGCCTTGCTGAAAACCTAAAGGCTGAAAATGAATCACTTGCAGCCAATGCAGGTGGAAAAATTGATACAGAAAAGGTTGATCGTCTAACTGCTCAACTTGCTCAAACTCAAAGTGAACTTACAGCAGCCCGCGACCAATTAAATAACGCTGCAAGCGGCAACAGTGATCTTTCAGGTGAAATTACTCGCCTAAATGCAGCAGTTGAACAGTTAACCGCAGCCAATGGCGCACTTGCTCAAGAAAACGAAAAACTAAAGAATGTGGCACCGGCACTTTCTGATTCTGAAGCTAGTAGTGCATCTGTTCGCATTCTTGAACTTGCTCAGCGCACAGCAGATGAAGCAGTTGCAACTGCACGCATTGAATCTGAAAATCTTCGCAATGCCGCTGAAGTTGAAACTGCAGATTTGGTTAACAAAACAAATTCCGAAGTTGAACGCTTAATGAACGAAACTAAGGCAAACATTGCCACGATGACTCGTGAATTTGAAGTTCACAAGTCAAACATGGAACGTCGCGTTGAAGAACTTCGTGCTTACGAACGTGAGTACCGCAGCCGCCTGCGTAGCTACCTAGAAGGTCAGCTTCGTGAACTTGAAGGTAAGAGCCTTGGTGGCGACCGTCAGGTTGAAGGATAAAAACTTCCAAATAAAAAATGACCCGAAAAATTCGGGTCATTTTTTATTTCTTTGAATTACTTCTTAGTTAACTTCGCACTAAAGCCAAGTTCTTCATCTTCAACATTGCCGCCACTTACTGCACCTTCATTCCAGCTAGTTGCCAGAACCTCAGTTGCAATTGTGCTGCCATGGGCAACAAGGGCTGCTTGGGTATCAGGATTTGAAGATTGCCAAACCACATCGATGCGATCGGTGATCTCAAAGCCAGCAGACTTTCGACCATCTTGAATCAGGCGAGTGATGTCACGAGCAATACCTTGATGAAGTAATTCTGGAGTTAGGGCCAAATCAAGGGCTAGTGATTCACCGCCTTCAGAAGATACTGTCCAACCTTCACGAGGCATTTCAGTTATGACTACATCTTCCAAGGTGACTGTTTCGCTCTTGCCATTAACTTCAACGCTGGCATTGCCAGATTTAAGGGCATTAACTAATTGGCGGGCATCAGTTGCAGTTATTGCATTTGCCACATTAGGTGTTTCTTTGCCAAATCGTGCACCAAGTGCTTTGAAGTTAGCTTTAACACTGACATCAACTAGTTCGTCAGTTTCTGAAAGGCTATCTAGTTTTAATACGTTAACTTCTTCGCGAATCTGCGCTTGCAGTCCTTCAGGCAAACTATCCCAACCACTTGCCGCAACTAATGCTCGGCCAAGAGGTTGACGAGTTTTCACTCCAGAGTTAGCACGGGCAGCGCGACCCAATTCAACAATGCGACGGGTCAAATCAACCTGGGCCGTTAACTTGTCATCAATTTGTGAATCATCCCAAGTTGGCCAATCGGTTAAGTGAACTGACTGGGCATCATTTGCAGCGAATAGATCTTGCCAAACGCGTTCGGTGATGAAAGGAGTGAATGGTGCCATAACTTGGGTAACCACCTTTAAGCAGTGGTGCAGTGTGCTTAGCGCTGCGTGATCGCCATCCCAGAAACGACGACGAGATCGGCGAACATACCAATTTGAAAGATCATCCACATATTCAGCGATGAATCTGCCAGCGCGGTTGGTATCAAATTGCTCAAGTGCCAGGTCAACATCGCGAGCTAGGCGAGTTGCTTGGTTAACAGCCCACTTATCAAGATCAGTTAGATCTCTAAGGGATGCAGTGCTTGGATCCCAAGAACCAGCTCTTGCATACAAACTTTGGAAAGCTACGGTGTTCCAGTAAGTAAGTAGAGTTTTGCGAACAACTTCGGCGATGGTGCCATGACCTACGCGACGGGCTTGCCATGGCGAACCGCTAACTAACATGAACCAGCGAAGTGCATCTGCGCCATGCTCATTCATCAGCGGAATTGGTTCAAGCACATTACCTAAGTGCTTACTCATCTTGCGACCATCTTCATCAAGGATGTGACCAAGACAAAGCACATTTTTGTATGAACTTTGGTCAAATACCAATGTTCCGATTGCCATTAATGTGTAGAACCAACCACGGGTTTGATCGATTGCTTCACAAATGAAATCTGCCGGGTAACTTTTTTCAAAGAATTCTTTATTCGTTTCTGGGTAGCCAAGCTGCGCAAATGGCATCGCGCCAGAATCAAACCAACAGTCGATAACTTCAGGAACACGGTTTGCGGTTTGCTTGCACTCAGGGCAAGCAAAAGTAACATCATCAACGTATGGGCGGTGCGGATCAACCGTTAGCGCTTGGTCACCAGCAAGGCTGGCAAGTTCACGGCGACCACCAACACAAGTTAAGTGACCTTCTGGGCAGCGCCAGATTGGAAGCGGGGTTCCCCAATAGCGATTACGGGATAGTGCCCAGTCCACATTGTTATTCAGCCAGTCGCCATAGCGACCCCACTTAATTGTTTCTGGAAACCAATTAGTTTTTTCGTTCTGGGCGATTAACTGATCTTTAATTTCAGTTGTGCGGATATACCAAGATGGTTGCGCGTAATAAATAAGTGCGGTGTGACAGCGCCAGCAGTGTGGGTAACTGTGTTCATACGGCAAGTGGCGGAATAACAAACCGCGTTCGTTAAGGATTTCAACAAGGCGTGGATCGGCACTCTTGAAAAACACACCACCAACTTGCGGAACGCTTGCTTCAAAAGTTCCTTCAGGGGTGATCGGGTTAATCAATGGCATGCCATATGACTTACAGACCGCTAAGTCTTCAGCACCGAAAGCAGGTGACTGGTGAACGATGCCAGTACCGTCTTCAGTTGTGACATACGTTGCTAAAACAATTGTGTTAACTGGAGCAGTTGTTTCGGGAAATTCGACCCAATCAAATGGGCGAGAGTAGGCAATTCCTTCAATACTTGAACCCTTGAAAGTTTCAAGCACTTTGGCATCTTCACCAAGTACTTTTTCAACAAGGGGAGCAGCTAATACAAAATGTTCACCGTTCGCGTCTTTAGCCACAACATAATCAACCTCGGGATGAACCGCTGCTGCGGTATTTGAAACCAAAGTCCAAGGTGTTGTAGTCCAGACTAAAAAGCTAATGCCTTTGTATTTATTTGGAAGGTCACCAGAAGTAATCGGGAATCGCACATAAACAGACGCATCAACAATGTCTTCATAACCTTGGGCAAGTTCATGATCTGATAACCCAGTGCCACAGCGTGGACAATATGGTGAAACGCGGTAATCCTGAACAAGTAAGCCTTTGTCAAAGATTCGTTTAAGTGACCACCAAACACTGTCCACGTAATTTTCATCCATGGTCCAGTAGGCCTGATCCATATCAACCCAATAACCCATGCGGGTTGTCATGTCGCCAAAGGCGCCAACGTATTTAAGAACAGACTGACGACACTTGTCGTTAAATTCGGCAATGCCGTATTTTTCGATATCTTGTTTGCCAGAAAAACCAAGTTCTTTTTCAACCGCTAGTTCAACTGGAAGACCATGACAGTCCCAACCAGCTTTACGTGGAACGTTGTAGCCCTTCATAGTCCGATAGCGCGGGAAAATATCTTTAAACACGCGTGCTTCAACATGGTGGGTGCCAGGCATACCGTTTGCAGTTGGGGGACCTTCGAAGAAAACCCATAGCGGTCCGTCTTCGGTGCGCTTTAGTGACTTATGAAAAATGTCATTACTAGACCAAAAATCAAGAACGTCTTGTTCCATTGCTGGCAGATCGATTTTTGCGGGTACATCCCGGTAACTCATTTAAATCCCTTAACTGCTAAATAGTTTGACTACTTATATAAGGGACGAGTATTAACCCGCGGTACCACCCTTGTTGATTAACTACTTTTTAAAGGTAACTAATCCACTTTGAGGTTTAGGACTAAATAGATGAACTCCCTGTGGTTGATATCAGTTAGGGCTAATTACCAGGCTCACACCAACCCTGGCTCGCTTTAATTAGCTGATCTAACTAACTTGTCCGCAGATCAACGCTTTTTCTAGATAAGCACTAGAAAAGTAAGTATATCCATTAAATTCACCAACATTTACCCACTTACGGCTAGCCCAATAGGTTTTGGGCAGGGTCTATGGGTAGAGTTTGGGGGATTATTACGCAAGATCTTTGCGTTATACGGATGACAAGAAACTGCACATTAAAGGCAAGCGTGCAAAGCAAGGAGTACTAAATGGCAACCGCGAAGAAATCCGCGCCTGCTAAGAAAGCCGCGCCAGCGAAGAAA
>JBEGTB010000085.1:0-17790 GCA_041179585.1 Actinomycetota bacterium | reverse complement strand
GTTGCTAACCGCTTTTGGATTTGGTCAATTAATTCAAACTCGCCAAGTTCCCCAACGGTAATTCCAGGGTTATTCATTAAAAGAATCGCCTTACCTAGCGAAGGCCAGTGCCGCGACGAAGCGCATCACTTAACAAGTAATCAACTAGAGCTGAGTAATCCATTCCAGTTTCTTGCCACATTCTTGGGAACATCGAGATCGGTGTGAAGCCTGGCATGGTGTTGATTTCATTAATTACGATTTGATCGCCTGTAATAAACATGTCTACGCGGGCTAAACCTTCAGCGTCAATTGCTTTAAATGCAGCGCACGCTATTTCTTGAGCGCGTTTAGCGATCGCTGGATCTAATTTTGCTGGAACCGATAATTCAACTGAGTCATCAACATACTTTGCTTCAAAGTCATAGAACTCATGGCCTTCGCGAACAATAATTTCAGCTAGCACACTTGCTTTAGGTCCTTGCTCACTACCCAACACACCACACTCAATTTCATGGGTGTTTTCCATACTGGCTTCAATAATCAGTTTTGGATCGTGCTGGCGAGCAAGGTCAATTGCATTAACTAAGTCTGCTTGGCTCTTAACTTTGGAAATACCAAGAGATGACCCGGCTCTTGCTGGTTTAACAAACATTGGGTAACCAAGTTTGTTAACTCTTGAAAGTGATTCTTCGCGGTTAAATTTCCAGTCGCTATCAGTAACAACTTCATAAGGTCCAACTGGAATGTCGGCAGCGCGCATCATTGCTTTTAAGTGGGCTTTATCCATCGCCGCAGCTGATGCGAACACACCTGAGCCAACATAAGGAACGCCGGCTAATTCAAATAAACCTTGGATCGTGCCATCTTCACCCCATGGTCCGTGCAGAACTGGGAAAACCACATCAACTTGAGCTAAGACATCTGGAACCTGTGATTGAACTACTAGTTCGGTTGCCGATGGATCTGGCGTGAAAAGAACTGGCGACTTAGTTGGATCAACCTCTGGGAACACGCCATCAGTTACTGAAAGTCTTGCGCTATCGGAACTTTCTAAAACCCACTTACCTTCATGGGTAATACCGATTGGCACAACTTCATATTTAGTTTGATCGATTGCTCTAAGAATGCTGCCTGCCGAAATACAAGAGATCGTATGTTCACTGCTACGGCCACCGAAAATTACCGCAACTCTGATCCGCTTTGACATAGGTATAACGCTAATAGACAAATGGGTAAATCGCCCTATTCGAGCAATTTAAATGGCTTAAATGTGTTCCATTTCTTCAATGCCATCATCTGTTGACCTGGACATGAATGCCTTTAATACTTCATCGGCATTTGCCCCGCTATGTATTACGTTGACCACTTGCTCGGTAATTGGCATTGAAACCTTGTGCTGGTTTGCTAGTTCCAAAATTGAGCGACAACTCTTAACGCCTTCAGATGTGGTTAACGTTACGCGCTGCGCTTCTTCAACGCTTAAACCTTTACCAATGTGCTCACCAATTGTGCGGTTACGAGAAAGTGGCGACTGACAAGTTGCAATTAAGTCGCCAACACCTGCCAGACCAGCAAATGTAAGTGGGTTTGCGCCAAGGGCGACACCAAGTCTGGTCATTTCAGCTAGACCTCGAGTCATGATTGCAGCTTGAGAGTTTTCACCGTAGCCCAAACCAACAGCCATACCGTTAGCAAGGGCAATTACGTTTTTAACTGCGCCGGCAATTTCAACGCCAACAACGTCGGTTGTGTAATACGGGCGGAAGTAATCAGTGGTGCACGCATCTTGAACTCGGCGCGCAGATTCTTCATCACTGCAAGCAACTGTGGTTGCAGCTGGTTCCCGGGCTGCAATTTCATGGGCCAAGTTTGGTCCAGAAATAACGGCAACCCTTGAAGTATCAACTTTGGCTACTTCGGCAATGACCTCACTCATGCGCTCAGCTGTACCAAGTTCAACACCTTTAATTAATGAGCCAATCACGGCTGATTGTGGAATTGATAATGACCAAGCCGAAAGGTTTTCACGAAGTGTCTGTGCTGGCACACCCAAAATAACTAAGTCGGCATCGGTTAAGGCTTCATCAGGGATATTGGTTGCTTTAACCGCTTCTGGAAGTTTTAAGTTTGGGTGATAAAAACTATTGACGTGCTTAGCGTTTATTTCATCAGCGATATCACTTGAACGAGCCCAAAGTGAAACGTCACATCCTGCGTCAGCCAAGATCATTGAGAAAACTGTTCCCCAGGAACCCGCGCCCATGACAGCTACATGCTTCATGCGGACTCCGGTTTTCTAGGTGGCACTGCGTTACGTGGCATTGGTTTATCAGGTGCAGGAACTCCACGCTGACTTGCTAGTAAGTCTGTCACAGCTTTCATAATGCGATCTGTGGCTTCACGCAAAGTGGCTGCAGTTATTGGTTGACTTCGAAGATCATCTAAATTAACTGGCTCACCTGCCCAAACATGCATTGTTTTACGTGGCAATAAATACATCATTTTTCCGTAGGGCTTTAAAACATGATTTGGTCCCCATTGCGCAGCTGGAATAACTGGCACGCCGGTTGTTAAGGCAATGCGCGCAGCACCTGTTTTAGAACTCATCGGCCAAAGATTTGGGTCGCGAGTTAATGTTCCTTCTGGATAAATCACAATGCATTGACCTGCACGAACAGCTTCCATTGCTTTAAGAAGCGAACCAGCAGCTGCTTCAGAATCTTTTCGCTTGACTGGAATTTGTCCAGCACTTTTTAGAACTGCACCAAGACCTGGAATTTTAAATATTTCTGCTTTTGCTAAAAATCGCACTTGGCGACCCTGATCGTGCACAAAGTGCCCGGCCACAAATGGATCAAACCAACTTAGGTGATTCATTGCCACAACTACCCCACCTGGTGTGCGAAGTTGCTGCGCCCCGCGCCAATCGCGTTTGGTGAAAAGCATCATGAACGGCCGAAGGGCACCGGTAATAATTCGGTACCAAATTCCTGAATCTTTGGGTTTGATGGCGCTAGTCACCTATAGATACTGGCACATTTAAATGGTCAAGCCCAAAAAATAGCCAAAATAATGGCAAAAAAGCAATCGGGCCCGAAGGATACCCAACGAGCCCGACCGCTAAAAGTGATTGGCTTACTTGCCAGATACTTTCTTCTTGAATTCAGCGCCAGCGCGGAACTTCGGTACTGAAGTTGCAGCAATCTGTACTGGTGCACCTGTTTGTGGGTTGCGGCCAGTGCGTGCAGCGCGGTCTGATTTTTCGAAGATACCGAAGCCAGTTAGTGAAACTTTGTCACCCTTAGCTACAGCTTTTGTGATTGAGTCGAATACGCCGTCAACTGCATTGGTTGCGTCTTTTTTGCTTAGACCAGCAATTTCAGCTACTGCGTCGATTAGTTCTGCCTTGTTCACTTGAGTTCCTCCAAGTTAATCCGACGTTCAGGCGAATGCCGGGCTTTTCTTTTTTACTGGCTAGCCTTAGGGCTTTCCAGGTGAATTGAACTACCCCGTTCAATTCGTTATTGACTTTACGGCGCAAAATCAAGGTTTTTGACATATGACACGCCCAAAAACAAGAAAAAATCCCGATTTCTCGGGATTTTTTACTTTTTTAATGGGTTTTTAGGCAGTCACTGGCTTAAAAGTGGGCCTTTTTGCTTCAAATGAACCGATCTCACTGACATGCTGCAACGTCAAACCAACATCATCAAGGCCTTCCATGAGGCGCCAACGAACGTAGTCATCAACTTCGAACTTAGCTTCAAGCGATCCAGCTGTAATGGTTCGCGATTCAAGATCGACAGTAACTTCGGTTTCTGGGTGGTTTTCAATTTCTTTCCATAGCTGGTCAACGAAATCTTGATCAACTACGGCTGTTAGCAAGCCTTGCTTACCTGAGTTACCACGGAAGATATCCGCAAAGCGTGATGAGATCACAACTTTGAAGCCATAGTCCATAAGTGCCCAAACTGCGTGTTCGCGGCTTGATCCGGTACCAAAATCTGGGCCAGCCACAAGAACTGTGCCATTTTTGAACTGTGGTTGGTTAAGCACGAAATTCTCATCTTTTCGCCAAGCCGAGAAGAGACCGTCTTCAAACCCATGGCGGGTAATGCGCTTTAGGTATTCGGCCGGAATGATCTGGTCAGTGTCCACATTTGATGCGCGAAGTGGAACTGCTGTGCCAGTATGATTAACAAATTTTTCCATGATTAACCTGCGTTCACTAAGTCAGCTGGTGAAGAAAGAGTTCCACGAATTGCGGTAGCTGCAGCAACTTGTGGTGAGACCAAGTGAGTGCGTCCACCTGGCCCTTGGCGGCCCTCAAAGTTTCGATTTGAAGTCGATGCACTGCGCTCACCTGGAGTTAGTTTGTCTGGGTTCATACCCAAACACATTGAACATCCAGCTTCGCGCCATTCTGCTCCTGCTTCTAAGAAGACTTTGTCTAGTCCTTCAGACATCGCAGCTAAGCGAACTCGAACTGAACCAGGAACCACCATCATGCGAACACCATTAGCAACTTTTTTACCTTTGATGATGTCAGCTGCAGCGCGCAGATCTTCGATGCGACCGTTAGTGCAAGAACCAAGAAAGACTGTGTCGATTTTTATGTCTTTAATCTTCTGACCAGCAGTTAGACCCATATAGCTAAGGGCTTTTTCGCAAGCTAGTTTTTCAACTGGATCTGAGAAATTATCTGGGGTTGGAACAGTGCTATTTAGAGGCACGCCCTGACCTGGGTTAGTTCCCCAGGTAACAAATGGGCTTAGTTCACTTGCTTCGATGATTACTTCGCGATCAAACGTGGCATCGCTATCTGTTGGCAGCGTGCGCCAGTAGCTAACGGCTGCATCCCAATCAGCGCCCTTTGGTGCGCGCTCGCGCCCTTCAAGGTAAGCAAATGTGGTCTCATCTGGGGCGATCATGCCAGCGCGGGCGCCAGCTTCAATGCTCATATTGCAGATCGTCATGCGAGCTTCCATAGAAAGATTTCGGATCGCTTCGCCGCGGTATTCAAGAACGTAACCTTGGCCGCCGCCAGTTCCAATTTTGGCGATGATGGTCAAAATTAAATCTTTAGCGGTGACGCCCTCAGGAAGTTTTCCATTGACAGTAATCGCCATTGTCTTAAATGGCTTAAGTGGAAGTGTCTGGGTGGCAAGAACGTGTTCAACTTCGCTGGTGCCGATACCAAAAGCTAATGCGCCAAACGCACCGTGAGTTGAAGTGTGTGAGTCGCCACAAACGACAGTCATACCAGGCTGAGTTAAACCAAGCTGTGGTCCAACAACGTGCACAATGCCCTGCTCTTGGTTACCAAGAGAATAAATCGGCACACCAAATTCTTCGCAGTTCTTGCGAAGGGCATCAACTTGCACACGGCTGATTGGATCTGCGATTGGCTTATCGATATCAATCGTTGGCACGTTGTGATCTTCTGTTGCCAGAGTTAAATCAGTGCGGCGCACTTTGCGGCCAGCTTCGCGTAGGCCATCGAATGCCTGTGGGCTAGTGACTTCATGGACTAAGTGCAGGTCAATGAAAAGTAAATCTGGTTCGCCAGCTTTGCTGCGAACAATGTGGTCATCCCATACTTTTTGGGCAAGTGTGCGACCCATAGCGGTACCTCTTTGTTCCGATTTGTGTAGCGAATTGACATCTCATTATTCGAGATAGCAATATCACTACATGGACGATAGTAATAGTGGTGTTGGGGTTCTTGACAAGGCTGCCCACATTTTGGACACCTTGGAATCTGGGCCTCAAACACTGGCTGGTTTAGTTTCGGCTACTGGCCTTGCCAGGCCAACTGCCCACCGCTTAGCCATGGCTTTAGAACACCACAGATTTGTGGCTCGTGATATCTCCGGGCGATTTGTCCTTGGTCCGAGGTTTAATGAACTTGCTGGCGCAGCTGGTGAGGATTTGTTGACTAGTGTGGCTAACCCAATCTTGATTGCCCTTCGTGATGCCACCAAAGAAAGTGCTCAGCTTTATCGCCGCCAAGGCGACCAACGTATTTGTGTTGCCGCAGCTGAATTAACTTCGGGTCTAAGAGACACCGTTCCTGTTGGTAGCACCTTAACTATGCAGGCAGGCTCTGCTGCCCAGGTTCTCTTGGCTTGGGAAGAACCAGACCGGCTACACCGTGGCCTTCGCGAAGCAAAGTTTTCCGCCACAGATTTATCAGCAGTTAGGCGAAATGGCTGGGCACAATCTATTGGTCAGCGCGAAGCGGGTGTGGCATCGGTATCTGCCCCAGTTCGATCTAACAATGGAAAAGTCATTGCCGCAGTTTCCATTTCTGGGCCACTTGAGCGCTTAACTAAAACACCTGGTCGTATCCATGGGCCTGCTGTGATCAATGCAGCCCAGAAAATTAGCGAGTTACTACAAACCCGCAGTTAATCGGTAGAATTCTCAAGGTCGCTAGCGGGATTACTTTCTAGCGAAGCCAAATGGGGTATGGGGTAATTGGCAGCCCAGCTGATTCTGGTTCAGCTAGTCTAGGTTCGAGTCCTGGTACCCCAGCGAGAAAAGGGTTTTAGGACTCTTTTTGCTAGGGGCCTCGTTGTGTAGCGGCCTAGCACGCCGCCCTCTCAAGGCGGTAGCGCGGGTTCAAATCCCGTCGGGGCTACTTTAAATAATCGCAGATTGAATTCGGGCAAGCGCTTTGGCTTTGCCCAGGATCTCTAAGGATTCAAATAATGGTGGCGATACTCGTCTACCTGTAACCGCAACGCGAACCGGACCAAAAGCTAATTTTGGTTTTAAGCCAAGACCTTCAATAAGTGAAACACGAAGTGCTTCTTCGATGTTTTCGGTGGTCCAGGTGGCAACTTCATTTAATGCTGAAAGTGCTGCAATAAGCACTGGCTGAGCATCTGGGGTCAGTACCTTTGCCGCTTCATCTGGATCTACTTCAAAATCAGGTGAACCTGGGTTGCCATAGAACAAGAAGCCAAGCATGCCAACGCCTTGGCGCAAAGTTTCCATGCGCTCTTGGACAAGTGGAATTGCTTGCAACAGAACTTCCTGGTCAGCTGTTGTTGGTTCGCCAGCAAATACGCCATCAGATTTCAAATAAGGAACCAGGCGATTAGCAAGGTCTTCGAACTGTAATGTTCGAATCCATTCAGCGTTAATTGCGGTGCACTTCTTTAAATCAAAGCGAGCAGGGTTGGCGTTAACCCTTGCGACATCAAATACTTTTGCCATTTCTTCTTTCGAGAAGAATTCGCGGTCTTCTCCGAATGACCAACCAAGCAAAGCAAGATAGTTAAGTAGGCCTTCAGGAAGATAGCCCTCTTCGCGATACATCAAAAGACTTGATTCTGGATCACGCTTAGAAAGTTTCTTATTGCCTTCGCCCATTACATATGGAAGGTGACCATAAAGTGGGCGCTCACCTTTTGCAACGCCAACAGCCTTAAGGGCGTCATAGAGCGCTAACTGGCGAGGAGTACTACTTAATAGATCTTCACCACGAAGGACATGGGTAACTTCCATTAATACGTCATCAACTGGGTTAACAAGTGTGTAAAGCGGTTCGCCGGTGGCGCGAACTATTACGTAATCAGGAACGTGTTCGGCTGCGAAAGTTACTTCACCGCGAACTAAGTCATTCCAGGTCCAGTCAGTATCTGGCATACGCATGCGAACAACCGGCGCACGACCTTCTGCTTTATAAGCAGCAACTTGGTCAGCACTTAAATCGCGACAGGCACCGTCATAGCCAGGGGTCTTATTTAATGCGCGAGCTTTTTCGCGACGATCTTCAAGTTCTTCTGGTGAGCAGTAGCAGTGGTAAGCATGGCCACCGGCAATAAGTTTTGCAGCAACTTCGGCATAAATATCCATGCGCTGTGATTGGCGATAAGGCGCATGTGGTCCACCAACTTCAGGACCCTCATCCCAGGTCATACCTAACCAACGAAGTGAAGCTAACAGGTCGTGATAAGACTGTTCGTTATCGCGAGCGGTGTCCGTGTCTTCAATGCGGAAAATAAATGTGCCACCAGTGTGCCGAGCATAAGCCCAGTTAAATAGTGCCGTTCGCACCATGCCAACGTGCGGGTTACCAGTCGGTGATGGACAGAACCGAACGCGAACGTCTGACACTAATAACTCCTATTAGTTATTTCTTCACAACTGGATTGGAAAGCGTGCCAATTCCAGAAATTGTTACTTCAACAATATCGCCTGCGTTGATCGGTCCAACACCTGCTGGTGTGCCTGTCAAAATCACATCACCTGGAAGCAAAGTCATCACATTTGAAATCCAGGCAACCATTTCATGGGCGCTTCGAACTAAATCTTTGGTGTTACCTGCCTGGCGAACTTCCCCATTTACTTCACAAGTTAGCTCTAGATTGCTTGGATCTAATTCTGTTTCAATCCACGGACCAAGTGGGCAAAAGGTGTCAAAGCTTTTAGATCTTGTCCACTGGCCATCGGTATTTTGCAGATCGCGCGCAGTTACATCGTTTGCGATCGTGTAACCAAGGATTACTTCGTGGGCGCGTTCAACTGCCACGTTTTTACACAAATGACTAATTACCACTGCAAGTTCAACTTCATGGTGAACGTTACTTGATTGTGGTGGCAGCACAATTGGATCGTTTTCGCCAATTACGGTGGTGTTTGGTTTGATGAAAATTACTGGTTCGGCCGGAACTTCACCACCAAGTTCTTTTGCGTGGTCGGCATAGTTCTTGCCAACACAAACGACTTTGCTTGGTAAAACTGGTGACAAGATTTTGACGTCATCAAGATCTAGGGCAACGCCCGTTGGTTCAAGTTCACCAAATGGATGGCTCTTAAGAATTCCAATTTTGGTGCCATTGATTACGCCAAATACCGGACCTGCAATATCAGGAACAGAAACTCTAGCTATGCGCATTGTTGAAACTCTACTAAATCGACCGGGTAACTATTTATCTAATAAACCGTAATTAATTGCATCTTCAAGAGCTAGCCAAGAAGCGGCAATCACGTTTTCGTGAACGCCAACAGTGTTCCAACGTTTCGTGCCATCGGCTGTTTCAATTAGAACTCGAGTTACAGCGCCTGTTCCTGCACCACCATCAAGAATGCGAACTTTGTAATCAACAAGATCTAGTGATTCAAGTTGCGGGAAGCGTTGAACAAGTGCGCTACGGAATGCGTTATCAAGAGCGTTAACTGGACCATTGCCTTCACCAGTTGAAATGATTCGCTCACCGTTTACTCGCAACTTCACAGTTGCTTCGCTTTGCACACTGCCATCCTCACGTTGCTCGGTGGTGGTGTGCCACGATTCAACACTAAATTTCTTAAAGTCATCGCCACTTATTGCATTTTTAAGCAAAAGCTCAAATGATGCATCGGCAGCTTCAAATGACCAGCCCTTTGCCTCAAGGCTTTTGACTTTTTCAACAACCTTGGTAACTGCTCCAGCATTACTGGATAAGTCATACCCAAGTTCTTTCCCTTTTAGTTCAACTGAAGCGCGACCTGCCATTTCGGTAACAAGAACGCGCATGCTGTTACCAACTAGCTCGGCATCTATGTGGTTATAAAGGTCGTAGTGAACTTTCAGCGCACTTGCATGCAGACCAGCTTTGTGGGCGAAAGATGAAACACCTGCATATGGCTGGTGAGTATTTGGTGGAAGGTTTGCAATTTCTGCAATCGCATGTGAAAGACGAAGCGTTTCTTTAAGCGCACCATCTGGCAGAACTTTCATACCAAGTTTTAATTCAATATTTGGCACAACTACAAATAAGTCAGCATTACCGGTTCGCTCACCGTATCCATTTGATGTGCACTGGACATGGGTTACACCAGCTTCAATTGCTGAAATTGAGTTAGCGATCGCACAACCTGTGTCATCTTGGCAGTGAATTCCAAGGCGAGCGCCAGTGCGTTCTTTAACATCGGCAACAATCTTTGCGATACCTGATGGCAGCATGCCACCATTTGTGTCACAAAGGACTGCCACATCAGCACCAGCTTTGATTGCAGTTTTGACTGCTTCAACCCCGTAATTCGAATCGTGTTTGTAGCCATCAAAGAAATGTTCGAAGTCAACAAAAACCCTGCGACCTAAGCCAACAAGATAAGAAACTGTGTCGGCAATCATGGCCAAGTTTTCTTCGGTTGTTGTCTTTAGTGCTTTTTCAACATGGTGAACATCGCTTTTGGCAACCAAAGTAATAACTGGTGCTTGTGAGTCAACAAGAGCTTTAACTTGTGGATCTTCTGATGCTTTCACGCCGGCTTTGCGAGTTGCGCCGAATGCAACAAGTTTTGCGTTTTTAAGAACTACTTCCCCAGCTGCCATGCGAGCGAAAAATTCAGTGTCTTTTGGAAGTGCACCTGGCCAACCACCTTCGATGAAACCAACACCGTATTCATCTAATAATTTGGCAACGGTTAATTTGTCTTCAACTGAATATGAAATACCTTCACGCTGCGCGCCATCGCGCAGTGTTGTGTCATAAACGTGGAATGCGTCAGTTAAAGCCACAGTTAAACCAATCTATGCATCCAGTTGTGCTTATCTTCGGCACGACCGGTTTGAATGTTAACTAGTGCTTCGCGAAGTTTCATTGTTACTTCACCTGGATTTCCATCACCAATAGCCCAGCTTCCGCTGTTCTTGCTGGCAACATTTCCGATAGGCGTGATTACAGCCGCAGTGCCACAAGCGAATGACTCAGTGATTTCTCCACTGGCACATCCTTCACGCCACTGATCAACACTGATCTTTACTTCTTCTGCCTGGTAACCAAGGTCTTTAGCCAGAATTAAAAGTGAATCGCGAGTAACACCTGGCAATAAAGTGCCAGTTAATTTAGGTGTGACGACTTTGGCATCTTTGCCTTTGCCCATAACAAAGAACAGGTTCATTCCGCCCATTTCTTCGATGTATTTGCGTTCGTTGGCATCAATCCAAACAACCTGATCGCATCCTTGAGCTGCAGCTTCAGATTGTGCAAGCAAACTTGCAGCGTAGTTACCAGCGCACTTTGCTTCACCAGTTCCACCCGGAGCTGCGCGAACAAAGTCATCTGAAATCCAAACTTTTACTGGCTTAACGCCGTTCGGAAAATATGCACCAACTGGTGAACCCATCAAAACGAAGGTCACTTCATCTGATGGTTTTACACCAAGTGCTTGTTCAGAACCGTATTCAAGTGGACGCAAGTAGAAAGCTTGATCCTCACCACTTGGTACCCAGTCTTGATCTTCTTTAACAAGCACTTCAAGTGCGCCAATAAATAAATCTGTTGGAACAGGTGGCAACGCTAAGCGATGGGCAGAGCGTTGGAAGCGAAGCGCATTTGCTTCAGGGCGGAATGTGTAAATTCCACCATCTGGATGACGGTAAGCCTTCAAGCCTTCAAAGATTGATTGACCGTAATGAAGGGCGTTGATGGAAAGACCACCAGCACTGGCATCTTGACCAATTAGTTCAGCCTTCTTCCAGCCTTCGCCTTTAACCCAAATCGCGCGAACAACATTGTCCGAAAAATATTTACCAAAACCAGGCGCAGCTAAAATCGCATCACGTTTTTCTTTTGATGCAGGAGTTTTAGTTGGATTACGCAAGACTTCACTTGCGTTACTAATTCGCGGGGCGGCCGGATAAAGCGCTGCTCCTGAGGAAACAATTTCAGCAGCAGACACGTCTAGATTCTTATTGACTAAATCAGTCATTTCAAATCGCCACCTTTGATGTCTGGTTATTGGTTGGTTTGGTTTTTTAGTTAGCTACTGCACTTGCAATCGCGTCACCAATTTGGCTTGTTGAGCGATCGCTTGAGCGAGATACTAAATCTTTTGCTACAGCTGCTTCAACTTTCTTTGCAGCATCGCTTGCACCTAAGTGATCAAGCAGCATTACCACGCTAAGAATTGTTGCAGTTGGATCTGCTTTACCTTGACCTGCGATATCAGGAGCGCTGCCATGAACTGGTTCGAACATACTTGGATTAGTTCTGGTTGGATCGATGTTGCCACTTGCAGCAAGCCCAATACCACCAGCAATAGCAGCGCCAATGTCAGTAAGAATGTCGCCAAATAAATTGTCAGTAACTACAACGTCAAAGCGCTCTGGGTGAGTTAAGAAGAACATGCTGGCTGCGTCAACGTGGCAGTAATCTGTTTGCACATTTGGAAATTCTTTTGCCACATCAGCAAATGCTCTTGCCCAAACATCTCCGGCATAAACCAGTACGTTGGTTTTGTGAACTAATGTCACTTTGTTGCGGCGTTTGGTGGCCCGCTGGAATGCATCGCGAATAATGCGCTCAGCGCCAAAACGAGTATTAATACTGACTTCAGTTGCAACTTCGTGTGGTGTGTCCTTGCGAAGGAAGCCACCTGCGCCAACATAAGGGCCTTCGGTGCCTTCGCGGCAAACCACAAAATCAATTTCTTTTGGACCTTTGCCAGCAACAGGTGACTGAACACCTTCAAATAGTTTTACTGGGCGAAGGTTTACATGGTGATCTAGCTTGAAACGAAGTGGCAAAAGTACGCCACGTTCAAGAATTCCTGGGGCAACTGATGGGTCACCGATGGCGCCAAGCAAGATTGCATCTTGTTTTTTTAGTTCAGCAACAACGCTGTCTGGCAAAGTTTCGCCAGTTGCGTTGTAGCGACGAGCGCCAAGGTCATAGTCAGTTGTTGAGATATTCAAACCAGCAATAGGTGCAATTGCATTCAGAACTTTTAGACCTTCAGCAACCACTTCGGTACCGATGCCATCGCCTGCAATTACCGCTAATTTGATGTCTTTTGCCATGCATAAAGGGTACTGGCGAAGTACCTATTGCTAAAAATCTTCGATTTAACAAAGTGCAATTTAGGCAGGTAGGCTTACAGACAATGTACGCGAGCCTGCTACTTCGCAGCCGCAACGAGGCCTAACCTTCCGGCCCACTCGTTGCGGTGTTTTTGCTTGCTGGATTACTAAGTAATACCCAAACCCTCGTACATAAAGAATTTTCGGAGAGATCCAAATGAATAAATATGAAGACCGCAATCGCCAAAAACCATCTGGCATGCCCTTTGAGCGCTACCAACCCTTTGCGCCAATTGATCTAAAAGACCGCACTTGGCCAAACCAGGTAATCACCAAGGCACCTCGTTGGTGCGCAGTTGACCTTCGCGATGGCAACCAGGCACTTATTGATCCAATGACTCCAGATCGCAAGCGACGTATGTTCGAACTGCTTGTGCAAATGGGTTATAAAGAAATCGAAGTGGGCTTCCCATCAGCTAGCCAAACTGACTTTGATTTTGTGCGCATGTTGATCGACGAAAAGTTGATCCCAGATGATGTGGTTATCCAAGTGCTAACCCAAGCCCGTGAGCACCTAATTGAACGCACATTTGAAGCAATCGAAGGTGCCCCGCAAGCAATTGTGCACCTTTATAACTCAACTTCAACTTTGCAACGTCGCGTGGTTTTTGACCTTGATAAAGAAGGCATTAAGGAAATCGCAGTTCGCGGAGCTGAACTTTGTTTGAAATATGCTGAGCAAATTCAAGATAAAACTGATGTTTATTATGAATACTCCCCTGAATCTTTTACTGGCACTGAACTTGATTACGCAATTGAAGTGATCAATGCAGTTAATGATATTTGGAAACCAACACCAGATCACAAAGTAATTGTGAACTTGCCAGCAACTGTTGAAATGGCAACTCCGAATGTTTATGCCGACAGCATCGAATACATGCACCGCAACCTTCGTTACCGCGATTCAATTGTGATTTCACTTCACCCACACAATGACCGTGGAACAGGCGTTGCTGCAGCTGAACTTGGCTATATGGCAGGTGCTGATCGTATTGAAGGTTGCTTATTCGGTAACGGTGAACGTACTGGAAATGTTTGTTTGGTAACACTAGGCATGAACCTGTTTAGCCAAGGAATTGATCCACAAATTAATTTTGCCAACATCGATGAGATTCGCCGCACAGTTGAATACTGCAATCAGCTTCCAGTTCCCGAACGTCATCCATACGGTGGCGATTTAGTATTCACTGAATTTTCTGGTTCACATCAAGATGCAATCAATAAGGGTCTTGCCATTATGAAAAAGGATGCCGACGCTGCTGGCATATCAATTGATGAACAAAAGTGGGCAGTTCCCTACCTACCGATTGATCCAAAAGATGTTGGTCGCAGTTACGAAGCTGTGATTCGCGTTAATTCACAATCCGGTAAGGGTGGCGTTGCATACATAATGCGCACCGAAAACAAACTGGAACTTCCACGTCGTTTGCAGATCGAATTTAGCCAGGTCATCCAGCATCACACTGATGAAGCAGGTGGCGAAGTAACGCCAGCGCAGATGTGGGAAATCTTTAAAGATGAATACCTGCCAAATAAAGAAAAGCCGTGGGGTCGCTTCAAGCTAAAGACTGTTGCAGTTGATAGCGATGTTGAAGGTGACACCAAAGTCAAAGTCACTATGGGTGATACTGCAACTGACTCAGGAACAGTTGATATTGAAGGTGTCGGCAATGGTCCAATTGCTGCTTTTGCTAACGCGATGGCAAACGTGGGAGTTGATGTCCGGGTCCTTGATTACCACGAGCATGCAATGAGCACTGGTGGCGATGCCCAAGCAGCTGCATACCTTGAATGTTCAATTGGTGGTCGCACACTTTGGGGTGTTGGTATCGATTCATCTATCGTTACTGCTTCATTAAAGGCAGTAGTATCTGC
The DNA here is from genome assembly GCA_041179585.1 of Actinomycetota bacterium. Taxonomy (GTDB): domain Bacteria; phylum Actinomycetota; class Actinomycetes; order S36-B12; family UBA5976; genus UBA5976. Next base: position 3,074 of record JBEGTB010000085.1, on the reverse strand, counting down.
AGTTAACCGAGCAATTAGGAATTAATGATGGCAACTAAACATCTGCGACTTACTTTTCCAGAAAATCGTGTTGCCGAACCAGTTATTTATCACGTGGTTAAAGACTTCAATGTGATTCCTAGTATTCGCCGGGCATCAATCGAAAATCACTTCGGTTGGATGATCGTTGAAATCAAAGGTGAACAAGCTGACCTTGATGCGGCTATCAAATACCTTGAAAGTCTGGGCGTTGAAGTTGTTAGCGCTGAAGGCGATATCGTCGCTGGTTAATCATTTGCAATGATCAAAGCTGAGGCCACGATCATTGCTGCGCCAACAATAAAAGCACTGGTAAGTGATTGGCCTAAAACTGTTGTTGAAGCAATCGCCGCCACAACAGGCTCAGTTGCCGAAAGTGTGGCAACGTGTGTTGATTTCACATAACGCAAACCTGCTAGTAAAGCAGTAATTGCAAATACCGTTGAAATCAAACTAATGCATAAAACGCCAACCCAGCCCATGGCATTTGTTGGCAGATCAAAACCAAAGAACAAGCTTGCAATAGCAAATACACCAGTTGCCGAAGTGGTTACCAAAGCTGTTCGAACTAATGGGTCAATATTGTCCGACCACTTTCGGCCAATGACTAGAAATGCCGAATAAACAACACCGGAAAGTACTGCTAGGAATGTTCCAAGTGCTGAACCAGTTTGAATGGTAAATCCGATTGTGAATCCAGCACCAACAATTGCAAGGATCATTGCAAGGCCGCTCTTGAGATTTATTCGCTCGTGCAGAATTAAAAATGCCAAGATAGCAACAAAGGCTGGATACAAATAAAACAACATCGCAACAACTGCTGGTGGTGCCATGGTTAAGGCAACAAAATATGCACCAGCATTACCTACATACATAGTTCCCATGCCAAGTGCTTTGAGAGTTAAATTTTTGCTAGGCAGCTTCAGTCCCTTGGCATACACGATTGCCCATAAACATGCGGCTGCAATTCCAAATCGTAAAAATAAAAAGCTCGCCGGATTCATGCCAGCGTCATAGGACCAGCGGCTGAAGACCACCATCAAGCCAAACGCAACAGCCGAAGCAAGAATTAAAGAATCGCCCAGAAATTTATGTGAAGTTTCTTTTTGATTTGCGCTGATGACGTGTCCTTATTAATAAGTTGAATTTAAAAACAATGAATTAGATTGTGAATAAGTGTATTGAGTCATTAAATCCCTTTAATTCTAGGAATTTGTTCAAAGTGGGATAGATCACATTAATAATTACCAACGTAAAACGTAGGGTTTCCGGCGTTTCGCGGTTTGGGAATGACTAGTTAGCCAACGTATGGTCGAAAAGGCTTCCAAACTTTTCCCGGCTGCAAAAGGATAAAAACGTATGCAAAACCGAAAAGTCCGAGCTTTTGCTGTGCCTGCAATTGCTGCAGGTCTGCTTTTGTTAAGCACTCCTGCTCAGGCTAAGCCTGAGCAGGACCCTCAGTCTTCGACGGTTGTTAAGACAGCAGCCCCTAAAACCAGCACTGTTCGCAAGAACAAAACTGCCCGCGCCAGAGTGAAAACTCTTGGCTCGACTCCGGTTACTGCTGAACAGACCCACGTTGCAATTGCTGCTGCCCTAGCCAAGGAATCCGGCGCCCGATACCGCGCTGGTGGCATTGGGCCGAATTCTTTTGACTGCTCTGGCCTAGTTCGCTGGGCTTATGAGCAAGCTGGAATTTACTTGCCACACGGAACTGGAAACTTGCTGCCAATTGTGCAGCCAATTACCCGAGAAGAACTTATTCCCGGAGACTTAGTTTTCTCTGGTCGAAGTGGTGCAGGCGTGCAACATGTTGCTTTATACATCGGTGAAGGCAAAGTTATCCATGCAACTTACGCAAGTGCATCCCTTGCTAATCAAGTCCGAATCGATGATTTAGATAACAGCTGGGTGATGGCGCATAAATCCTACGGTCGCGTAGTTCAGTAAACTATTACTTTTTTAACTGATCTGCGTTAAAAGCACCAGGTACTTCATTCCCGGCGAAAAATGCCACGACTGATTGCGCTACTGCAACGCCAGCTTTTTCCTGAGCTTCTTCAGTTGAAGCGCCAAGGTGTGGTGTTGCCACAACCTGTTCAAGGGCGAAAAGCGGTGAATCTGTGCAAGGTTCAGCTGCATAAACATCTAAACCAGCTCCAGCGACGCGACCTTCGTTAAGTGCATCAAGTAATGCTGTTTCATCAAGCACTCCACCGCGAGCAGCATTAATAATGTGCACGGTTGGCTTAACTTTCTTTAATGCATCAGCATTTATTAGGCCAACTGTTTCAGCGGTCTTTGGTAAGTGCAAAGTGATGAAGTCAGAAACTTTAAGCAGTTCATCTAGTTCGACCATTTTGATTTCAGGCCCACCAGTTGGTGCCTGCTTCACGTATGGATCGTAAGCAACAAATTTCATATCAAAACCAGCTAGGCGCTTAGCGACAAGTAAACCAATCTTGCCCATGCCGATGATGCCAACAGTTTTATCTTGAAGTTCAACGCCACCAAATTTTGAGCGAGCCCATTTGCCACTCTTAAGTGCCAGATTTGCCGGAACAATATTGCGAGCACTTGCCATAAGAAGTCCAACTGCAAGTTCAGCAGCCGAAACAATGTTGCTTGTTGGTGCGTTCACCACCAGTACACCTGCTTCTGTAGCCGCTGGAATATCAACATTATCTAGACCAACGCCAGCACGAGCAATAACTTTTAGGTTGGTCGCAGCAGCGATTGCCTCGGCATCAACCTTGGTTGCTGAGCGAACAAGTATCGCATCTGCGGTTGCTATTGCTGGAATTAGAGCTGCGCGATCAGCGCCATCACAGTATTTGATCTCAAACCCATCGCCTAACTCAGCAACAGTGGCAGGTGATAATTCTTCGGCAATTAGAACAACGGGTTTAGTCATAGCGAAAGTTTACGGCGGTAGGCCGGAAGATTTTTCGCGAAAGTTTTGCAATCCATCTCATAGATGTCCTCTGGGCCATCTTCTTCGTCGATCTGGACGCCAATGTGATCAAAATCAAAAAACTTAATCACAGATATTGAAG
>JBEGTB010000084.1:0-4336 GCA_041179585.1 Actinomycetota bacterium | reverse complement strand
CTTGGAATGATGATGTTGGCATTACGAGCCATTTGGCCACGAGGTTCTTTAAGAATTAACTGGCGAAGCCAATCTCTGTTTTCAGCTAAATAGTTGCGCTTATCAAACATGGTTTCGCCAGGTATTTGGCCAAATCCACCAACTATTACATTGCCAACTTCACCTTCGGCATGAACTCCAACGACTTTTAGTGACCGAGAAAACTTCATTTTTGCTCCAGTATTAATACCTCGTCATTGAGGTGATTAAGTAAAGAGTAATTGTCTTACAACCAAAGGTAAAGGGTGGTGCAAATAATTGCCCACCTTTAACCCAAGAACTAAATTCTTACTTTCCTCCAGGCACATAGCCAACACGAATAGTTTGGCCGGTATGTGCGCCATGAATTGCCTTAACGTAAGCCTGCCCAACTTCGAAGGCTGGAACTGGAATTTCACCTGGGAACAGCGCGATAACACCTGGTTTAGCTTCAGCCAGGATTGTTGGGGCGATGTTGTTGATGCGAATTCCACGAGGTAATTCAATTGCAGCAGCCCGAGTGAATGCCTGGATGGCTCCATTCACTGAAGAGGCAACCGAACCCATAATGATTGGGTCATCTGCAAGAACTCCGCTCATCAAAGCAAAACTTCCACCGTCTGTTAAGTAATCCACACCAATTTGGACTAGCGAAACTTGACCTAAGAATTTGTCATCAAGCCCGGCTTCAAAGTCACTGACTTGCATTTCTTTAAATGGTTTGAAGGGTGTGTGACCAGCAGTTGCCGCTATGGCATCAACTTTGCCAATCTCAGTGAATAAAGCCTTGATCGATGCTGGATCTGTTAAATCAACTTTGTGCTTGCCACTTCGTGAAGCTTCGATAACTTCATCGCCGCGTGCCTTTAGTGCCTCAACTACTGCACTACCAATTAAGCCACTTGCGCCAACAACTAATACCTTCATTTTTCCCCTTAGTTCATTTGCTTAATTGCAAATAATTTGAACTGTAGGCCAACTCTACCTTTTAGTTATTAGGCTTTAACCCATGCCTACTATTGTTCTTAATTCCCGAAACCAGAATTGGTTATGTGATGGTCCGTCTCCGGATGCCATTGAATTTCATCGCAGCCTTTCTGGATACAAGCCAACAGAACTAATTGACCTACCAAGTGTTGCCGCAGAACTAGGGGTTGGAAAAGTTCTGGCAAAGAACGAATCTGATCGCTTCGGCTTGCCTGCGTTTAAAGCATTAGGTGCATCATGGGCGATACATAAATCTCTACAAAAACTTGGCAGTGCCGAATCAGTCACCATCGTCACTGCAACTGACGGAAACCATGGTCGCGCAGTTGCAAAATTTGCTAAACAATTGGGGCACGAAGCAAAAATTGTTATCCCACCTGGAGTTCACCCTTCGGCAATTCAAGCAATTGTTGACGAAGGCGCTGAAGTATCACAAGTTGATGGTTCATATGATGATGCCGTTTCAGAAGCTGAAAGAATTGCTCAAGCGCCTGGCCATGTCCTTGTTCAAGACACAGCATGGGAAGGTTACGAAGAAGTTCCGAACTGGATAGTTGAAGGTTACGCAACTATGTTCACGGAAATTGATTCGCAACTTGAAAATGCTGGTATCGGCTCTGCAGATTTAGTAGTTGTTCCAGCCGGAGTTGGCTCACTTCTTCAAGGTGCACTTGCCCACTATCGGAGCAAACCTAATCTGCTTTCAACAAAAGTTGTTTCGGTTGAACCGGTTAATGCAGCTTGTATACAGGCAAGTGTTGAACAGCAAAGCCCAGCAAGTGTTCCAACTTCAACAACAGTGATGGCTGGATTAAATTGTGGAACTATTTCTTCATTAGCTTGGCCATTCGTTCAAAATGGTTTAGATGGAGCCATTGCAATAACTGATGAGCAAGATATTGTTGCCGCAAAAGATCTAGCCAAAATGGGTGTCGCAGCCGGACCGTGCGGTGCCTCTGGATTTGCTGGGCTAAGAAGCGTTCTAAAAAATGAAGAAGCTAAGCACGCTCTTGGATTGAACGGCGAAAGTACCTTAGTTATTTTGATTACTGAAGGATCCGATGCAAATCCAGTTCCGGACTAAGATCAAATAAAACGACCACTGAACCGTTAAGGGCTTAGTGGTCTTTTTTATTGGTGGCAGGTGAAGGATTTGAACCTTCGAAGCTTTCGCGACGGATTTACAGTCCGCTCCCATTGGCCACTCGGGCAACCTGCCACGCTACCTATAAAAGGCAACCCCGCAAGAATACCGATAACTAGGGGTTTTTCGCCAATCGCCTAAGTAACTGCAAGGTAATTATGGTCACCTTATATATTCAGTTAGAGCAGTCCCACCCTAAGCAGAGGTAATCATGGCCGATTCAAGTATGGACATCGTCAGCAAAGTTGATCGTCAAGAAGCAGACAATGCACTTAGCCAAGCTGCAAAAGAATTAGCAACTCGCTTTGACTTCAAAGGCACCGACACTGTGATCGAGTGGAAGGGCGAACTTGGAATTGAAATTACTTCAACGACCGAAGACCGCGCCAAAGCTGCACTTGATGTATTTAAAGAAAAATTGGTTAAGCGTGGCGTCAGCCTTAAATCACTTAACACTGGTGATCCTCGGGTATCTGGGAAAGAATACAAAATCAATGGTGACTTCAAAGCCGGAATTAGCCAAGAGCAAGCCAAGAAAATCAGCAAGCTAATTCGCGATGAAGGCCCCAAGAATGTGAAAACTCAGATCCAGGGTGATGAACTTCGGGTTACCGGCAAAAGCCGCGATGACTTGCAGGAAGTTCAAAAATTACTTAATGGTTCAGATTTAGATTTCGCAGTTCAATACACAAACTACCGCTAAATAACTATTTCTTTCTTCGCCCACTTGGTGGGTCATTTTCCTGCGGTGCGCTAGTTCCATCACTTCTAGTCGCACCTGGCAAAAACTTAATTAGTTCAGTTTGATCAAGAATTAATTGATTCGATTCAGCAGTTGCAGTAATTGGAGTCTGCGACCAGAACAACGCATCAAAGGGGCAAACATCAACGCAAATCCCACACCACATGCAGTCACCAAAATTAATTGTGAATTTATCCAGAACATTTTTCATTGACTGCCTGCGGGCATTGCTGTATTCAGGTGCTTCCAGATCTGGCTCACTATGGGCATCGATTGAAATGCACCAATCAGGACATTCACGTACACACAGCATGCAAGAAGTGCAGGATGCTGGATGCAAAGCAATACTTTTGTGTTCCACTACTTACTCCAAGTTTCGAAAACACCTGGCGGAAGCACTGGACGTCGTCTTGCTTTTTCATCTGGCTCAACCGCACCTGGCCATGGAGTTTCTTGACGAGTAGTTAACGCAAAATCTTTTCTAAGTGGAAAGCCTTCAAAGTCAACATCAAATGCCAGATCTTGAGAGCTTCCACCAATTACTTGGATGCCAAACATTTGAGCTAATTCACGTTCGTGGAAATTTGCTGCTGTATAAATACTGTCTATTGAATTAAGTTCACCAGTTATCGAAGTTTTGACTAACAGGGACTCGGATAAGTCATCAAGAGCAAGTTTTGAGAAAACTTCAAAATCATTCTCAGAAATATGGCTTGCCGTTAAGTACTCAAGCCGAACATAACCAGCGCTTTTTAATTCTTGGTGGGTGCTTAGCCATTGTTCTTTAGAAACTTCACGCATTGCTTGCAACCATTTCTGAAGCTTTTTTCAAAGCAGCTGCAAGATCATCAGGACTTGGTGGGCATCCTGGAACATTGATATCAACTTGGATCAATTGGTTTGCACCAGGTAATACCGAGTATGAATCCCAGTACGGACCACCCGTGATTGCACAAACGCCAAATGCCACGACCACTTTTGGTTCAATTAAATTTTCATAAGCTTTTAAAACTTCAGGTGCCAGTGCCTTGGTGACAGTTCCTGCGACAACCAAAATATTTGCACTCTGATCTTCACTTGAAATTATGGCGCCAGCATCATTGACCAAATCAACAGCAGCTGCTTCCACCCCACAGCAAGCCAAGCCCGCCTGGATGAATTTCACGCTGTTTTGTGCCACGTAATGAACTCTAAAGCAATCCAAATAATGAGATGTTCACCATAAGTGGATTTTGGTAACCACATTGTGACTTTTCTGGCCTGCATGAGAATATGGAGTTCAAACAGAAATCCACAAAAGGCTCAAAAATGGCAAAGGCGCTCGTCGAACTTGATCAAGTGATCATTCGATTCGCGGGAGACTCTGGCGATGGCATGCAGCTAACCGGAGATCAATTCACTTCAACTACTGCTGCTTTTGGTAATGATTTAAAAACTCTTCCAGA
>JBEGTB010000083.1:0-15051 GCA_041179585.1 Actinomycetota bacterium | reverse complement strand
TACGACTGGGAAGGCGATGTTCAACCACGCATCCCGCTAGCCAACACAGTTATATATGAGGCCCATCTAGCTTCGGTAACTAAGACGCATCCTGATGTGCCAGAACATGAACGCGGAACTTACGCAGGTATGGCGCACCCTTCAGTAATAGCCCACATCAAAAACATGGGTGTGACTTCAGTTGAACTTCTACCAATCCAGCATTTCGTTAGTGAGACTTTCCTTTTGCACCGTGGCCAACAGAACTACTGGGGTTACAACACCCTTGGCTTCTTTGCCCCGCATGCAGGTTACGCATCTGGCTCAACAACTGGCGATCAAGTTCGCGAATTTCGCGACATGGTTAAGGCATACCACCGAGCTGGTTTAGAAATAATTTTGGATGTGGTTTACAACCACACCCCTGAAGGTAATGAACAAGGTCCAACACTTTCATTGCGTGGTTTTGACAACATTGCTTATTATCACTTGATCGCAGATGACCAAGCTCACTACTGGGATTCAACTGGTTGCGGGAACACTGTTCGAGCAAGTCACCCACAAACACTTCGATTGATCATGGATTCACTTCGTTACTGGGTAACTGAAATGCATGTTGATGGTTTCCGTTTTGATTTAACTAGCGCGCTAACTCGCAATTCGTCACATGAAGTTGACCTTGAAGGTGCTTTCTTAACGGCAGTTACCCAAGATCCTGTTCTGCGAAATGTGAAGCTAATTGCAGAGCCATGGGATGTTGGCACTGGTGGATACCAGGTTGGTTCATACCCGGCTCCATGGAGTGAATGGAACGATCAATTCCGCGATTGTGTTCGTGATTTCTGGCGTGGCTTAAGTGACGGCGTTTCAGAACTTGGTTGGCGACTAACAGGATCTGGTGACATGTATTGGGATCAAGTTGGTGGATCCCATGCTTCAGTTAACTTTGTTACCGCCCATGATGGCTTCACACTTCGCGATGTAGTTACTTATAACGACAAACACAATCTGGACAACGGCGAAGAAAACCGCGATGGCACTAATAACAACCGTTCATGGAACTGCGGTGTTGAAGGTGAAACTAAGGATGTGGCAATAAATGCTCATCGCCATCGCCAGATTCGTAACCTGCTTGCCACAACTATTTTGAGTGCGGGCATTCCGATGATTTTGGCTGGCGATGAAATGGGTCGCACCCAAAAAGGTAATAACAATGCTTATTGCCAAAACAACGAAATTTCTTGGCACAACTGGTTTTTAGAGCCTTGGCAAAATGATTTACTTGCATTCACCACTCACCTAATTCGTATTCGCCAAGAACACAAAGTATTCCAGCGAAGCGGTTACTTAAAAGGTGAAAACATCGATTACGTAAACGTTCCTGATATTGCTTGGTTCAATGGCGATGCAACAGAATTCACACCTGAAAACTGGGAATCTTCTGAAACCCGAGCGATCGGCATGTATTTGGCTGGGGCTATCTCAGATGGCATCAATGTTGACGTTGTTGACAACGGGTTTTATTTTTTCCTAAATTCAGGCAGTGAAGCAGTTGCCGTGACTTTGCCTGGTGGGCAATTTGCTTCCAGCTACAGATTAATGTTTAACACTGAAGATGAGCGTGGCTGGGAAAGTTTTGATCAAATTGAACCTGGCACAACTGTGGAACTTAAGCCATGGTCTAGTGCCCTTTGGATGATTACCGCTCGCTAGTTACTTAAACAGCGCATCATTTCCATAACTTATTAGGCATACAAGTACCCAAATCGCTACGGTTGTTATGTGGTACACAAGCAAACCTCGGGCACTATTGGGCGCATCCCGGTTTTGGATATATGGCCACTTGTTAGCGGCGGTCTAAGGCCAGTTAAAGCAGTTGTCGATGAAGAACTACTAATTGCTGCAACTGTATTTCGTGAAGGCCATGACAGCGTTACTGGTGAAGTAGTTTTAACCGATCCAGCTGGAAAGGATTTTTCTAGAACCAGGCTTAATTTGGTTGGCGAGGGTACTGATCGCTACACGGCCTACATCAGACCAAACAGTGAAGGGCTTTGGACTTATCGCATCGAAGCCTGGGGTGACCCAGTTGATACTTGGCTACACCACATTCATGTGAAAATTCCAGCAAATGTCGATGTCGAACTTGAATTCACCGAAGGTTCAATTTTGCTGGCAAAAGCTGCAGGGATTGCATCCGGTGATGATGCAAAACTAATCACCAAAGTCGCAAATTCGATAATCGATAAGACAACTTCTCCAGCAAAGCGCCAACAAATAATTGAAGACCCAGATTTTCTTTCAGTGTTACTTAAATACCCAATTCGTGAATTGGTTTCCACTTATGGTCCATACAAACTTCTAGTTGAACGCAAGCGTGCACTTTATGGCGCTTGGTATGAATTCTTCCCACGAAGTGAGGGTGCTAAACAAAAAGCCGATGGCACTTGGCAAAGTGGAACATTCACAACTGCAACGAAGCGACTTCAAGCAGTTGCTGATATGGGCTTTGATGTTTTGTATTTGCCACCAATTCATCCAATTGGTACCTCTCATCGCAAAGGTCCAAATAATACTTTGACGCCTGGACCAAATGATCCAGGTTCACCTTGGGCGGTCGGTGGCAAAGATGGCGGCCATGATGCGATTCATCCAGATCTTGGAACTGAAAAAGATTTTGTCGAATTTGTTAAAGCAGCTAACAAATTAAATATTGAAATTGCATTAGACCTTGCATTGCAAGCAAGTCCTGATCATCCGTGGGTTAAATCAAATCCAAAATGGTTTACTCAGCGCGCCGATGGCTCAATTGCATACGCTGAAAATCCACCAAAAAAGTATCAAGACATTTATCCAATTAATTTCGATCTTGACCCTGAAGGCATCTATGCCGAGGTTGAGCGAGTTGTTAGACATTGGATGAAGCTTGGTGTGCGCATCTTCCGCGTTGATAACCCGCACACCAAACCAGTTGCTTTCTGGGAATGGCTAATTGCTCGAATTAATGCCACAGATCCAGATGTAATTTTCTTGGCGGAGGCATTCACGCGCCCAGCAATGATGCGCGCTCTTGCCGAAGTTGGTTTCCAGCAGAGCTACACCTACTTCACTTGGCGTAACTCAAAGTGGGAACTTGAAGAGTATTTAAATGAACTTTCCGGTAGTGCTTCTAGTTACATGCGCCCTAACTTCTTTGTTAATACCCCTGATATTTTGCCTACCTACTTACAAAATGGTGGTCGGCCAGCTTTTGCAATTAGAGCAGCACTTGGCGCAACGATGTCACCAACTTGGGGTGTCTATGCCGGATATGAACTTTATGAAAATCGGCCAACAAAACCTGGCGCTGAGGAATACTACTTTTCAGAAAAATACGAATTTAAAAACCGCGACTGGGATGGCGCACTTGCCAGTGGTAACTCACTTGCACCATTTATCGGCCAATTAAATAAGATCCGGCGTGCACATCCTGCACTTCAACAACTTCGAAATTTAACTTTCCATCGTGTCGACTCAGATCAAGTTATCTGTTACTCAAAGCGCGACAGCGATGATTTAGTAATTGTGATCATTACTCTTGATCCATTTGTTAGCCAGGCAACAGCTATCCACTTTGATATGCCGGCCCTTGGTTTAGGCTGGCAAGATCACGTTCAGATGAAAGATGAATTATCTGGTGACACTTATACGCTGTCTGAACACAGTGCCTTCCAACTTGATCCATCCGCTAATTGCGCGATTATTCTGAGCAAAAAGATTTCAAGGTAACCAAAGTGGCTACACATAAAGTTCCAACCGAAGTTCTTGATCAAGTTGTTGATGGATGGCATCATGATCCGCACTCAATTCTTGGCCCACACCCTGATGGCCATGGAATTGTTATCCGAGTCCTTCGACCATGGGCTAAGTCCGTTTCAGTATTAATAAATGGTCAGCGTCATTCTTTAGCGCATGAATACCGTGGTGTTTGGATCGGCCGAGTAGCTGGTTCAACCATTCCTCAGTATTCACTTGTTGTTGATTACGGTGACGGCGAAATGGCCGCGGAAGATCCTTATCGCTTCTCACCAACTATTGGTGAAATGGATCTGCATTTATTCGGTGAAGGTCGACATGAACAGCTTTGGAATTTCCTTGGCGCTCATGCAATGACCCACCAAGGTGTGATCGGCATTCGTTTTTCAGTTTGGGCGCCAAATGCTCAAGGTGTTCGCGTTATCGGTGACTTCAATCATTGGGATGGCCTTGCAACGCCTATGCGATCCATGGGATCAAGTGGCGTTTGGGAAATTTTTATTCCCCTTGTTATCCCAGGAACTCTCTATCGATTTTCCATTCTTGGTCGCGATGGCAATTGGCGAACAAAATCAGATCCGATGGCATATGCCACTGAAGTTCCACCAGCCAATGCTTCTAAAGTTTTCAGTTCTAATTACAGCTGGCAAGACGACGTTTGGATGGATAAGCGACGCCAAGTAAATCCACATGACCAAGCAATGAGTATTTATGAGGTGCACCTTGGTTCGTGGATGCCAGGACTTAATTACCTTGAACTTTCAAAGAAACTTGTTGACTATGTAAAGGAACATGGCTTCACGCACATTGAATTCATGCCAGTTGCCGAACATCCATACGCACCATCATGGGGTTACCAAGTCACTTCTTACTACGCACCAACGGCACGCTTTGGTAATCCAGATGAATTTAGACATCTAGTTGATGCCTGCCACCTAGCTGAAATTGGCGTGATCATGGACTGGGTCCCAGCTCACTTCCCTAAAGATGATTGGGCGTTAGCCAGATTCGATGGCAGTGCGCTCTACGAACACGCCAATCCAAAACGTGGCGAACATCCGGACTGGGGAACTTTAGTTTTTGATTTTGGGCGAAATGAAGTTCGCAACTTTCTTGTGGCCAATGCACTTTATTGGCTAACTGAATTTCACATCGATGGACTTCGAGTTGATGCAGTGTCATCAATGCTCTATTTGGATTACTCCCGCGAAGATGGGCAATGGGAACCAAATGTTAAGGGTGGCAGGGAAAACTTAGAAGCTGTTCAGTTCTTGCAAGAAGTAACTGCAACTGTTTATGGCCGTGTGCCAGGTGCGGTGATGATCGCTGAAGAATCAACTGCATGGTCAGGTGTTACTTCCCCAACTGAATTTGGTGGGCTTGGCTTTGGTTACAAGTGGAACATGGGGTGGATGCACGACTCGCTTGAATACATTAAGGAAGACCCTGTGCATCGCATGTATCACCATGGCATGATGACTTTCTCACTTGTCTATGCGTGGAGTGAGAACTTTATTCTTCCGATTAGTCATGACGAAGTAGTCCACGGCAAGGGTTCACTTTACGGGCGAATGCCTGGTGACCACTGGCAGAAATTAGCTAACGTTCGTGCTTATTTGTCATTTATGTGGGCACATCCTGGCAAACAACTGATCTTCATGGGAACTGAATTTGGTCAACCGGATGAATGGTCTGAATCAAAGAGTTTGGATTGGCATTTAACTGAATATGAACCACACCGTGGACTTCAAAGCGTCATTAAAGAAATGAACCACATTTATCGCACGACTTCAGCACTTTGGCAGCGCGATAATGAACCAGGCGGATTCGAATGGTTAATCGGCGATGATTCAGCAAACAACGTCTTTGCCTGGGCACGGCATGGCCATGACGGCAAAGTACTTGTTTCAGTAACGAACTTCTCTCCAGTTGTTCGAGAAAAGTATCAGCTTCCACTTCCAAAAACTGGAAAGTGGCACCAAGTTTTAAACACAGATGATCTTAAATACGGCGGCTCTGGTGTGGGAAATGTTGATTACCTTGATCCAACTGCTGGTGACTACTACGGAAAGCCAGCCAGTGCTTTAGTTACTTTGCCACCGCTTGCTACCTGTTGGTATGTGCAAGATTAACTTCTAATTAGAAAAGTGCGTTAGCAAGTGCGGTTCTGCCGCGAACAACAGCAGAATCTGTTGGACCTGCAATTTCAAATAGCTCAACTAGGCGATCTCGAACTTGTTCGCGCTCTTTGCCAGCAGTTGCCTTAACTAATTCAATTAATCTGTTGAATGCCCCAGCAAAATCATTCATTAAAAATTGTGCGTCAGCTGCGGTTAACTGGGATTCAAGATCAGATGCGCTGGTATTCATCGCCACTTCGAAATCAACACCATCCATACGTTTTAGCAATTGCACATTTAGTAAACCAATTTTTGCGATCGCATCATTAGGTGTTGAGGCTAGAACTAATTGGTAAGCAGCAATTGCGCCATCCCAATCGCCTTGTTCCAGTGCCATTTCAGCAGCATCAAATCTTGGATCAGAAATTACTGGGGCTTCTGTTTCTTCTACTTGATCTCCTGCAACATTTCCGCTCACACCTAATTGCTTCGCTTGTTCAAGCACGGCATCAATTACTTGCTTAACTTGTGGGTATGGCTGAGCACCCTGGAAAAGTGGTGCGACTTGCCCACCGATTGCCACAAACACCGTTGGAATCGATTGAACTTGAAATGCTGCACTGATCTGCGGTTCAGCATCAACATCAATTTTGGCTAGAACAAATTTTCCGTTGTATTCAAGAGCAAGTTGTTCAAGTACTGGTGAAAGTTGTTTACATGGACCACACCAAGTTGCCCATAGGTCAATAACAACTGGAACTGTTGCAGATTGCTTAATAACTAAGTTTTCAAATTCCGGTGTAGTTACATCGATTATGACTTGGGCAGCAAGTGGGTTTGCCTGTTTAGTTACTTCTACTTGAGCCGCTTTACTTTGAGCTTCGCGGGCAGCAGCCAGTGCACCTAGATCTACAGCACCCTGCAAATTGCGCATTGGATTTTGATTCACTTAATTACTCCACGAGTTCTTTAATGATTACGGTACGCGAATAACAAGGGCGTCACCTTGTCCGCTACCACCACAAAGTGCAGCAGCGCCAAGACCGCCACCACGACGTTTAAGTTCATTTGCTAAATGCAACACAATTCTGGCGCCAGACATTCCAATTGGGTGACCAAGTGCGATAGCCCCGCCATTTACATTGACTTTTTCGGCAGTGACGCCAAGTTCATTAATACTGACAAGTGATACCGCGGCAAATGCTTCATTAATTTCCAGCAGATCAAGATCTGCAACTTTCACGCCAACTTTGTCGCAAGCTTTTTTGATCGCATTTGCAGGCTGAGCTTGCAATGATGCATCTGGTCCAGCAACCATTCCATGGGCTTCAATGTGAGCCAAGATTGGTAGTCCAAGCTCTTTAGCTTTGGCTTCGCTCATCACAATTACTGCCGCCGCGCCATCTGAAATTTGTGACGATGAACCAGCTGTAATTGTGCCTTCTTTTGCAAATGCTGGCTTCAATGCACCTAGAGTTTCAGTAGTTGTTTGAGCACGGATGCCTTCGTCAGTTTTGAAAACTATTGGCTCTCCCTTGCGCTGCGGAATTTCAACCGGAGTAATTTCATCATCGAAAATTCCCTTTGTTGTTGCAGCAGCTGCTAATTGATGAGATTTAGCGGAAAACTCATCTTGAGCATTTCTGGTTACATAAGAATATTTAGCGTTGTAGCGCTCAGTGGCTTCGCCCATGCCTAATTGATCAATTGAACAGTAAAGTCCATCAAGGGTCATGGAATCTTTCATATTCCAATCGCCATACTTAACACCTTCGCGACTACCAACTAATAGATGAGGTGCTTGAGACATACTTTCCATGCCACCTGCAACGACAACATCCACTTCACCGGCTCGAATTAATTGATCCGCAAGTGCAATTGCATTGATTCCAGAGAGACAAACTTTGTTAATAGTTAAGGCTGGAACATCCATCCCGATGCCAGCTTTAATTGCTGCTTGGCGAGCGGTCATTTGACCAGCGCCTGCTTGAAGCACGTGACCCATAATTACGTAGTCAACGTCACTTGCTTTGACGCCTGATTTTTCTAAAGCACCTTTAATCGCAAAGCCACCTAGGTCAGTAGCCGAGAAATCTTTCAGACTTCCTAATAAACGGCCAATTGCTGTGCGTGAGCCACCAACAATTACTGACATCTGTATGCGCCCCTAATCGAAAAATTGCAAATGTTAAGGAAAATCCCCTACTGTCACTTTAGCGATTGAATTAGGGGTTCAAATGCCAGCACCGCAAGAAGTCCTAAAGAACTTGGTAATTGGCGTGGACCACGTTGGCCTAGCTGTTAAAGATCTTGATCAGGCAATCTTATTTTGGCAAGAAAATTTTGGCGCCGAACTTCATTCACGCGAAATTAACGCTGAACAGGATCTTGAAGAAGCCATGTTGGAATTTCAGGATGGCAGCAAGATTCAACTTCTAGCGTCTACAAATACAGAATCAACTATCGGAAAATTTATCTCAAAACATGGTGAAGGAATGCAGCAACTTGCCCTTCGAGTAAGCAACCTCGAGCAAGCGATGAAATCTTTAGCTGATTCCCAAATTAGTTCGGTATACCCTACGCAAAAAAAGGGCTCAAATGGAACGTGGATAAACTTTATTCACCCGAAATACACCGGCGGCGTACTCATCGAACTTGTTGAATACCCGTCCTAAAAAATAAAGGATAACCAAATGGCTAAATGGCGTTTGCTGTTGACCACTCTTCCAGTTGTCGCAATAGTTCTAAGTCTTCGTTACTTAGTACACGATGTTGCAAACATTAATGATGTAGTCAGCTTTTCTGATGCAGGCGCAGTGCTAACTGGCGCTTCGATCATTGTTGGTTTAATGCTTGGTGGCGTTATGGCTGACTACAAGGAATCTGAAAAACTTCCAGCAGCACTTGCTGGTGGGTTAGCTGGGTTTGAAGGTCTGGCGATTAAAGGTTTAGCAGTTAAAGACCTTGACTCATCTTGGGTTCGTGCACGTATTGCCAAAACGGGCACAGCAATTAATGATTGGCTTTACGGTCGCATCAGTGACGATGAAGTATTCGAAGCAACTAGTGACAATGCGCAAATGATTGTTGATCTTGAAAAGGCCGGAGTGGCTTCACATTATTTAGGACGTCTTTTTGTTGCCAATGGTGAAATGGGTGCAGCTCTAAGTCGCATGTCAGTGATTCGTAACACTAGCTTCATTAAAACCGGTTACGCGCTGATGGAACTTCTAATCACAATCGTTTTAGGTTTGCTAGTCATTGTTGATTATCCAAAGCCAACTGTGCAGTGGGTAGTTTCAGGTGTGTTAGCTGCTGCTTACTCATACCTAGTACTACTGGTTAAAGATCTTGATAACCCGTTTGATTACGGTGCAAACAACGGACAGGGTTCAGCAGCTGATGTTGACTTATCTCCGTGGAAGAAAGTATTTAACGGTTTGCAAAAGTAGCTAGCCAGTTTTCGATCGCAATCGTTGTTGCAATCGGATCTTCGATTGGCGGCAAGTGACCTGAGTTCGGTATTTGAACATAGGTTACTTGCCGCAATTTTTTTTCCATTAATGAAAAATCTTCAGCGGTGCTGATTGAATCTTGAGTTCCGCGGATTAAAAGCGTTGGAACACTTAGTCTTTCCAAAGTTTGAAAACCATCGGCTCGTTTTGCCATTGCTTCTTGAAGCCATGCAATCGATTCTGCTTTGGCTTCGCGCATCCAGTCCCTGACTTCCAAAACAACATCAGGTCTATTTGCATGAGTGAAATCGCCAACCACATTGGTGATCATTTGATCGGCAAATAGTTCAACTTTTCCGCTCTCTCGCATTTGCGTTGCGATGCGTAGCCGATTTTCTTTTGCTTCGTCAGTGTCAGCTGAGGCTTTGGTATCAACCAAAATAAGGCCGCTAATTATTTCTGGGTGCTTCTTGGCAAGTGCCAGTGCGACATATCCACCTAGAGAAATTCCGCCAATCACGGCTTTGGCTAAACCTGCTTGTGTTACTAATTCATAGATATCTTCAGCCAGTAAATCAAGGCTTGGTTCGCCATCTCCAAGTGGAGTAAAACCACATCCCCTTAAATCTGGGGTAATTACAAAGTATGAATCAGCCAATTCATTAGCAACATCAAACCAAAGCCTGGCATCAAATGGAAAAGGGTGAATTAAAACAATCGCTGGATTATTGCTATCGCCCAAAACTTTCATTCCAGGAATCATGCAGAAGTTAACTTTCCAGTTAAGTCATCCCACTTTTGCATCGGACCATTCCATTGCCAATCCAGAGTTGGTAAATCGGGTCGAATTCGCTTTAATGCCTCATCCCAAGCAATGCGTACAAATTTTTCACCAACCCATAGGTGTTTGCAGTCATCAATACCAACAACTTCACACTGTGGGACGATCGCAAATTTCTTTCTAGCCTCTTCAGGAACAAGATACTCATCAAGCTCAGGAACTAAGGCGACAAGCGGCCTTCCTGATTCAGCCCACTTTTTCAAATCCTCTTTCCCGCTCCACTTAAGTGGTGGACTAAATAAAACAGCGCCTTTAACCGGATCAACGTTGCCATGCATGATGGTTACATCTGTTCCAAATGACCAGCCGACTAGCCAAATGTTTTCCAGACCCCTACTCAGGGCAAATTCAAGAGCAGCTTTTAAATCTAGGCCTTCAGTGCGGCCCTCATCGTATTCACCGTCACTTGTTCCAGCAGCACTTGTTGTTCCGCGGAAATTAAATCTCAAGATTGCCACATCAGCGAGTGCTGGTAAGCGCCAAGCACCTTTGCGATAAAGATGGCTGTCCATCATCCCACCACCAGTTGGGTTTGGATGCAAGCAAATAATTGTTGCTCTTGGATTGCCTAACTCAGGCAATGCCAATTCACCAACAAGCGTTAGTCCGTCATCCGTGACAAGAGTAATGGCTTCACGTTTTGCTGGCAGCACACTGTTTGAAGAAAGATCAGCCATTATTTGCCACCAGGTCTGCGATGTGATCTCTTTTTCCAACAAGCGGTATGCCAATGGCGTCGCTGCTCAACATCTTCTTGTGGCCAGGCAACAATGTGTGGTGTTGCTGGTTTGATTTCCATGTCACAACCAGGACATCTATATTCTTTAACTGAGGTTGCACCTGTTATGGATTGCACGATCCAATCACCATCAGTGTGTGTTTCAGCGCGGCGATAGCTGGATATTTTGATTTCACCTGGATCAGGGATTTCTTCACGTCGATTACGGCGGCCCATGGGATTAAGTTTAAATACTTCTAGAGTGCAAGTGGCGCATACTCATTGCGCCCCGTTGATTTAGCAAGGGCTGATTGACGATCGCGAAGAGTTGTTAAGCCAATTTCTTCAATTGATTCAAATGGCCCACTAGGTAAACCACATCCAAGTTTCATTCCATTATCAATATCCGTTTTTGAAGCGTAACCACTTGCTTCCATCGCAACCGCATCCCCAAGATATGCAGTTTCAAGTTCTGTGAAAACTGCCTTTTTTAATTCGGTGTTATCACTGGTTGGTACCTCAGGTCGGGTGCTGTAATCGTAAAAACCGCTTCCAGTTTTGCGACCTTTTGCACCGTTTTCTAGCAATGAAGTCAGACCAATTGTTGGCTTGTGCAATTCATTTCCTGAATCAGCATGAATAGTTTTTAAAATTTCTACGCAGGTATCGATACCGATTAGATCAATTAGCTCAAGTGGTCCCATCGGATATTTAGCCAATTCGCGCATGGCACTATCAATTACTTCTCTACTTGCTACTCCTGAATCTAGAATTTGAACCGCGTGATTCAAATAAACCAAAAGTAATTTATTGACAATAAATCCAGGTTGATCACTTAATTGCGCCACATATTTACCAAGTTTTCGGCCAACTTCAAGCGCTTCGGAAATGGAATCACTTGAGGTGAACTCAGTACTAATTAATTCAACAAATTTTTGCACTGGTGCTGGATTAAAAAAGTGAAACCCAAGAACATTTTCTGGGCGGTCTGTTGACTTGGCAATCTGAGTCACCGAAAGACTTGATGTGTTACTTGCCAAAATTGCACTTGGTTTAGTTACTTCATCTAGTTTGCTAAAGATTTCTTTTTTCAGATTTATTAATTCTGGCGCGGCTTCAACGACAAGATCACAATCACTCAAAGCACCAAAGTCAGTGTTCCAAGTGATTCGCTGTTGAATTTGGTCAGATTCACTTTGGGTTCGCTTGCCTTTTTCTACGGCACGATTTAGCGACTTAGCAAGATTGGATTGGCCTAAGGCAACAGCAGCTTCGCTTTCAGCAATTCCAACAACTTCAAACCCACTGGCTGCAAATACTTCGACGATTCCGGCGCCCATGATGCCTAGGCCAACGACTCCGATTTGCTTCACGTTCTTTAGTCTTTCAGATCACAATCCGGCCTTATCACCGGCTAATTAATTACTTAAAGTCTTGGGTCTTTTCGCGAACAATTTTTGCCCCAAGTCTTGCAAGTTCTTGTTCAAATCCGACATAACCTCGATCAATGTGTTCAACAGCGTGGACAACAGTTTCACCATCAGCTACTAGTCCAGCAAGTACTAACCCAGCGCCAGCTCTAATGTCAGTTGCTTCAACTGGTGCCCCTGATAAATGGGATTTGCCACGAACAAGGGCGTGGTGTCCATCAGTTCTAACTTCTGCCCCAAGCCTGCTTAATTCTTGAACGAACCTAAATCTGGCTTCAAATAAGTTTTCAGTAACCATCGCTTGGCCTTCAGCCACTGAATTCATGGCAATGAATTGCGGTTGTAAGTCGGTAGCAAATCCTGGATACGGCAAAGTCACAATGTCCACTGCTTTTGGTCGCTTATCCATTGTGACTCTAAATCCATCAGCAACGATTGAAACGTGCGCACCAGCTGAGTTTAATTTATCCAGCGCCAAAGAAATGTGTTCTGGGTTTGCATTTGAAACTGTGATGTCACCTTGGGTAATCGTTGCGGCAACTGCCCAAGTTCCGGCAACAATTCGATCAGGCACTGTCGTATGTTCAACTGGGTTTAATTCAGCTACACCTGTGACAGTCAGCATGGAAGTGCCAATGCCTTCTATTTGAGCACCCATTTTTACAAGCATCTGGCAGATATCAACAATTTCTGGTTCACGTGCTGCATTGTCAATAACAGTTTTACCTTTTGCCAAAACTGCTGCAGTAAGCAAAGTTTCGGTTGCGCCAACGCTTGGAAAATCTAAATAAACCTGCGTTCCAGTCAAACCAGTACTTGGGGCGTGAACTACCAAGTAGCCATGATCGTTAGTAACTTTTGCGCCCATGCGCTCTAAGCCTGCGATATGCATATCTAGGCCACGTGAACCGATTGCATCACCACCAGGAAGGGCGACATCAGCACTTCCAGTCCTTGCCACAAGTGGCCCAAGGACTGCAATTGAGGCGCGCATTCTCCTGACTAAGTCATAGTCGGCGCGGTGTTCAATTTTTTCTGGCACATCAATAACAGCGATTTCGGTTGCTGAATCATAAGTCACTTCGCAGCCAAGCCGCCTTAGCAATTCAGCCATGATCGTGACATCCAAAATATTTGGAACACTTCGAAGAGTAGTTTTGCCCGTTGCCAACAAGGCAACGGCCATTAATTTCAGGCTGCTGTTTTTCGCTCCGGTAACACGAACTTGCCCTGCAAGCCGGTTACCACCTTGGATTCGAAAAACTTCCATAACCATTAGAGATTACCGCTATTCCCGCCAGTTACTAAGTCTCTTAAGCCCGTAGGCTTAGGACATGGTTAATTTAACTCGGATTTATACCCGCACTGGTGATGATGGAACTACAAATCTTGGCGACATGAGTCGCACAGGTAAAAACGATCCTCGCCTTCGCGCATATGCAGATGTCGATGAAGCAAACTGCTCAATTGGTCTTGCTGTTTCAACCGGCAATCTACGTAGCGACATCGTGGAACTACTAACAAGAATTCAAAATGAACTATTTGATCTTGGTGCCGATCTATCAACACCAATAATTGATGACCCAGATCACGAACCACTTCGGGTAACTGATGAATATGTTGATCGAATCGAAAAAGCGTGCGATAAATACAACGAAGAACTTGAACCACTGCGCTCATTTATTCTTCCGGGTGGAACTACTGAAGCATCGCACTTGCACCTGGCCAGAACAGTTGTTCGCCGCGCAGAGCGCAGCACTTGGGCGGCTATTGACATGTATCACGGCGGTATGAATCAACTTGCAGCTACTTACTTAAACCGCCTATCAGACTTACTTTTCATCCTGGCTCGTGTGGCCAATAAAGAAATTGGTGATGTGCTCTGGTCACCAGGAGCAACTAGATAATTAAAAATAAAAAAGCCCCACCCGTAGGAAGTGGGGCTTTTTTATTTGTGAGCGCTAATTAAGACATTGATGCACTTGCTGAAGGAGATGCACTTGGCTGGGTGTTAGGGCCCATCATTTTTCCGCTTGGTGTTGAGCCGTCTGCACATGTTCCATCGGCTTGGACTTCAACATCTTGACCATTTGCATCGTGACAATGCGGTGTGCTGCGATCTAACGGGCCATCATTATCGCCCTTCATCTGACCGCTCATACGGCCATCTTGATGCCCGCCTTTATGTCCGCCCATTCGCCCATGCATTTGTTCATCACCAATTGGGCCATTGCCAAGCCGTTCTGAAAAAGCTGCAGGACGTTCGTTGAACCCACCTGAGTGTCCGATTGCATACCCGCCGATACCAGCAACAAGTGCGGTTGCGGCAACTGCAGCCCAAGGCCAGGCAGCGCGCTTTGCTTTGACTGCTTCCTTAATTTTGCTTGGGGAGAAGAAGTCAGCAGAATTGCCTTCTGCTGGAACTTCAGCTACTGATTCATTCTTTTCTGCCATTTTCTTTCCTTACAGTTTGGGACTTAACTCTTTTGCGTTTGTCCGCTTGTGATCCCTAAATTAGGCAATGATTGTGAGCAAACCTGCAGAGAATTATTCAGGGAATGTTAAGCCTGGAAAATAATTTTCCTTTATTTAATGGAATTTGCCAGATTTTTAAGGGCATCCATCAAGCGATTATGAAATAGGTCGCTATCTAAGCCCCACGCAACCAACGCATTTGGTTTTTGACCCTGTCGCATTCCTAGGTCTGCAACCG
>JBEGTB010000082.1:0-3035 GCA_041179585.1 Actinomycetota bacterium | reverse complement strand
TGGTCCTGGACTTGTTATCATTGGTGATGTCGCAGCTGAACGCACTTCTTGGTATGAAAATCGTCCGCTTCATGGCTGGCGTGTTTTAGTTCCAAAAACAAAAGATTCAACTGAAGATCTTTGTGAACAACTAATTACTTTCGGCGCTGTTCCGTTTGAAGTTCCGACAATGTCAGTTGAACCACCACGCACACCGCAACAAATGGAACGTGCAGTTCACGGTTTAGTTTCTGGTCGTTACGAATGGGTTGTATTCACAAGCCTTAATGCAGTT
Organism: Actinomycetota bacterium; assembly: GCA_041179585.1. Taxonomy (GTDB): domain Bacteria; phylum Actinomycetota; class Actinomycetes; order S36-B12; family UBA5976; genus UBA5976. Next base: position 2,761 of record JBEGTB010000082.1, on the reverse strand, counting down.
CGCGCAATTCGTGAACGCTTCCAGGAATACGGGCTTGATGCACGTTCACTTTCTGGTATTCGTATCGCTGCAATTGGCGCTGACACCATCGATGCATTAATTGCAATGGGTGTTCGTCCAGACTTAGTTCCAGTTGAAGAACAAACAACTGCCGCACTTCTTGATGAATGGCCAGAGTTTGATGAATTGGTTGATCCAATCAATCGAATCTTCTTGCCACGTGCCGACATTGCAACTGACACTTTGGTTGCCGGTCTTAGCGAACTTGGCTGGGAAGTTGATGATGTAACTGCATTCCGTACAGTTCGCGCTGCACCTCCAGCAGTTGAAACCCGTGAAGCAATCAAGAGCGGTGGCTTTGACGCTGTTGTGTTTACCTCAAGCAGCACAGTTCGTAACTTGGTTGGCATTGCTGGCAAACCTCATCCAGCAAGCATCATTGCTTGTATCGGACCGGCAACAGCTAAGACTGCAGAAGAACATGGTCTGCGTGTTGATGTGCTTCCAGAAAATGCTTCAATCCAAGCGTTAACGCAAGCACTAGCTGCTCATGGTTACTCATTACGTGAAGAAGCTGCTCAATCTGGCGCAGTTGGCTGGCGTCCATCACGCAAGCGTTCAGCTGCTCGTCGTCGCGCAACCTGATCATGAATTCCCAAGTGCGAACTACAGTTCACTTACTTCGCCATGGGGAAGTGCATAACCCTGCGAAAGTACTTTATGGTCGCCTTCCTGGTTACGTCTTATCTGACTTAGGTCATGAAATGGCTAAGCGGGCAGGACTTGCATTAGCAAATAAAGACATCGCAGCTGTCATTAGTTCACCACTTGAACGCGCACAACAGACCGCGACCCCAGTTGCCGCCGCGCATGGTTTAGAAATTGGCATCGATACAAATCTGATCGAAGCTGAAAATATTTTCGAAGGTCAACGGGTTTCAGTTGGTGATGGCGTACTTCGGCAACCAAAGACTTGGAAACATCTTTATAACCCGCTGAAACCATCATGGGGTGAGCCTTACAAAGTTGTGGCAAGCCGTATGCGCCTTGCTGTTGATGCAGCCCGCGAATTAGCGCGTGGTCAAGAAGCAGTCTTAGTCAGTCATCAATTGCCAATCTGGATAAGTCGTTTAGATTTTGAAGGTCGCAGGTTTGCCCATGATCCACGCAGACGTCAATGCAACTTAGCCTCGATTACGTCACTTGTTTTTGATGGTGATGATTTAACCGCAGTTCTTTACACTGAACCATCAGCAGATTTGATTGCTAAAGCGAGCAAGATTGCCGGTGCGTAAATTACTTGCGCTTTTAGCTTGCATGCCACTTCTTGCAGGTTGTTCTTCTGCAAATAGTTCTGGAACTGGCAGCGAAACAAGTTACGTTGCCGGCGATGGCACCATGACACTTCTTGAATCAGGTGACCGTGGCGAGCAAGTTAAATTAGCGGGAATAACTCTTGAAGGCAATCAACTCGACATCAGTAAGTATCTAGGCAAAGTTGTTGTAGTTAATGTTTGGGCTAGTTGGTGTGGTCCATGTCGGTCAGAAGCTGTTGATTTAACAACATTGGCAAAGGAATTAAGCACAAGTGAAGTTCAATTTGTTGGGTTAAACACTCGAGATGGGTTAGCTGCAGCTAGAGCATTCAATAAGAGATTTGATACTGGCTATCCATCAATTCAAGATAAAGAAGGAACGTTAACCTTAGCTTTTGGAAATTTGGGTCCAGGTGCCACGCCAACCACGATAGTTCTAGATAAAGAAGGCCGAGTTGCTGGAAGAATTTTGGGACCGATCACCCAAGCGCAACTTCGATCCCTAATTAAAGCCGTACTTGAGGATGCATAGAAATGTTTTCTAGCGGCGTTGTTGAAGTAGTTACAACTGGATCTTTAATTTTGGCTTTTCCACTTGCGATGGCCGCGGGTGTTGTTTCATTTTTATCGCCATGCGTACTTCCTTTAGTTCCTGGATTTCTTTCCTATGCAGCAGGAATTGCTGGCGCAAGAGCAAATAGCAAACGATCCAAAGCAACTAGGTCCCGAGCTTTCTGGGGCACAGTACTTTTTGTAATTGGTTTTTCAATTGTGTTTGTTTCATTTGGCGCTCTATTTGGCGCACTTGGCCAAACATTCATTAAGTATCAGCAAATAATTCAAACTCTAAGTGGCGTATTAATTATTGTGCTGGGCCTAGGTTTCCTTGGTCTTATCCCAGCTTTGCAGCGCGAAGTTCGCGTGCACCGAGTGCCGACCGGAACTTTGGTTGGCGCATTAGTCATGGGAATAACTTTTGGAATTGGCTGGACACCTTGCATTGGTCCAACTCTTGCAGCTGTTCAGGGGATGGCTTTATCTGAAGCTAATGCTGTGCGAGGTGCAATCTTGAGCGCGGCATTTTGTTTAGGGTTAGGGCTACCGTTTATTTTTATTGCACTAACTATGGAACGAAGCGTAAAAGCAATTTCAGTTCTTCGCAAGCATTCAAAGCGAATCATGCAAATAGGCGGGGCACTATTAATCGCAATTGGTTTATTACTGGTCACAGGATTATGGAATGACGTGACGATTCAATTGCGCAATTGGGCAAGTAATTGGACTGGTTGGTTACTTTGAGTTTTATTGAAAATATGCGTTGGGTTTGGCGCCAGTTAACCAGTATGCGCACTGCGTTAATTTTGTTATTTCTTTTAGCTCTTGCCAGTGTTCCCGGTTCACTTTTTCCTCAGCGTGGAACTTCACCTTTAAGAGTTTCGCAATAC
>JBEGTB010000081.1:0-4751 GCA_041179585.1 Actinomycetota bacterium | reverse complement strand
TCTTTTGGTGAATCAGTTATGACTTATGACCCTGGCTCAACTGGGGCAGTGGCTTATTTAGAAGCGGCTAAAGAAATAGCCCATAGAAAGGTGAAGTAACTATGGCACAGCGCAAGAGTCTTGGTCGAGGTCTTGGAGCACTAATCCCAGATGTTTCACGTGAAACCAGAGGTGCCAAGCAAACTGCCAAGAAGGCCACGCCTGCTAAAAAAGCACCGGCTAAGGCTCCGGCCAAGGCTGCCGTCAAACCACCAGTAAAGACTTCCTCCCCAGCGCCTGCCAAAGCAGCCGCCCCAGCACCAGTTGAGATCGCTGGCTTAACTTTTGCTGAACTGAACATCCGCTCAATCGAACCTAACCCCCAGCAGCCCCGTACAGTTTTTGACGAAGAAGCTCTAGCTGAACTAGTCCACTCGATTAAAGAAATCGGTCTACTTCAGCCAGTTGTGGTTCGTCCAAAGAAGTCCGGTGGTTATGAGCTGATTGCTGGTGAACGTCGTCTTCGGGCATCTAAGAAAGCTGGACTAAAGAGCATCCCAGCCCTAATCAGACAGACCGCTGATGATGCCATGCTTCGCGACGCACTTCTTGAAAACTTGCACCGCTCTAACTTAACCCCACTTGAAGAAGCCTCTGCTTACCAACAGTTGCTAAGTGACTTCGGTGGAACTCAAGATGAGCTAGCTGCCAAGCTTGGTCGCTCTCGTCCGCAGATCTCAAACACACTTCGCTTGCTTAACTTGCCTCCAACAGTTCAGCGTCGCGTTGCAGCTGGCGTTCTTTCAGCAGGACATGCTCGCGCATTACTGGCGCTTAAAGATGCAACTGCGATGGAAAAACTTGCAGCACGAATTGTTGCTGAAGGTTTGTCAGTTCGAAGCGTCGAAGAGATTGTTTCGCTTGACGAAGGTGTTGCTGAAGGCAAGAGTACGACCAAGAAAACCCTGCCAAAGATCAGCGCACCTGGACTTAAAGACCTTGGTGATCGCATGTCTGAAAAATTAGACACCAGAGTGACTGTTCAACTAGGTCGCCACAAAGGCAAAGTCGTAATTGAGTTTGCAACCCTTGAAGACCTTCGCCGCATTGTTGAGATTGTTGATCCACCATCACGCGGCATGTTTGGCGAACCACTCAGATAAGCAACAAAATGAAAATGTGACCTGCGTCACAATTTGAGTTTTTAGATATTTAGCCGATTCGTGGCGTAAATAAACGGCTTATCGCTGATGCTAAATGCCCAGCAATCTGATCACGCACGTTGTTATCAGCAAGAAGTGCTGCATCATTTGGATTAGTCGCAAAACCAATTTCAGTTCGCACACTTGGCATTCGAGTTAAGCGAAGCAGGTCCCAAGTTTTTCCATGGGCTTGGTTGTCAGCAAGTGGCAGGTGATTTGTTAGTTCTTCTTGGATCAGCTCAGCTAACTGAAGCCCGGTTGCTGATCTAGAAAATTCGTGGCCGAAGTAGTAACTTGCCACACCACAGCCCAATTCATTTTTGTATTTATCCATCGCGATGGAAACAACTAAGTCGGCGTTCTGTTCGTTTGCAAATGCAGCGCTAGCGCGCTCACCTTGGGACTGCCCGTTCTTGGCTCTGGTTAATAGAACCAAAGTGCCATGAGCGCTTAAGCGTCCTTCAAGGCGACTTGCGATATCAAAACAAACTTCAGCAACTGTCAGATCTTGGTTAACTAATTGATCGGCCCTGGCGATTGGCTCAATCACGATAGTTGCTGTTTCTAATGTGCGGGTTTTGCCAAAGCTATCCCAGGCGCCCAGTTCTCTTAAGTGTTCTTGGTTGCCACCAGTGACCATTCGGCCAAGGCGGCCAAGGGCTCTAAAGACCTCAGGGCCACAAATCCCATCGGCCCTAAGGCCAACGCCAGCTTGAAATTCTCGAACACAGCGATCGGTGATTTTGCCAAAAATCCCATCAACTCGGTCTATCGGATAGCCAAGTTCAGCTAGGCGCTGTTGTAATTGAGCAACATCTTCACCGTGGATTAAATGGCCAGGAGTGAAAGAAAGAACGCGATCGCCAAGGCTCCATCTGGCTTCATCAAGGCGGCGCAGGGTTCGTGGCCCAACAATGCCATCGACGTTTAAGCCTCGGCTTTGTTGGAATACTCGCACAGCGGCTAATAGTTCATCATCGAAAATATCGCCAGCAGCACCTGGTTGCATGGATAGCAAACCCAGGTGCACTAGACGATCACGAACCTCTTTAACTGCAGGTCCGCTGTCGCCGCGCTTTAGGATCACGGCTGACATTATTTATTAAATAAATTCAGCTAGTTCAGCTAGCAGAGCAGCCTTTGGCTTAGCCCCGATGATCTGCTTAACAACCTGACCATTTTGGTAAACGTTTAGCGTTGGAATAGAAGTCACCCCATAGTTAGCAGCTAGTGATGGATTTTCATCGACGTTGAGTTTGGCAATAACTAGCTTGTTTCCATGTTCAGCAGCGATTTCATCAAGAATTGGGGCAACCATTTTGCATGGACCACACCATTCAGCCCAGAAATCAACCAGTACTGCTTTGCTGTTTGCCAGTACTTCAGTGCCAAAGTTTGCTTCATTTACAACTACTGCGGCCATCTTGTTCTCCTATTTGTTGTGGTCTAAGCATAAATCGTTAACTGCCAGATACCTGACAGCCAACATATCTATCCGTGTAAGTGGGCTAAAAATCTTTCAGCATCTAGGGCAGCAGCGCAGCCTGAGCCAGCAGCTGTGATTGCCTGACGGTAAGTGTGATCAACTAAGTCGCCAGCAGCAAAAACACCTGAAAGGTTTGTAGCAGTGCTGCCAGGCTTAGTAATTACATAGCCTTCTTTATCAAGTTCAACTTGGCCCTTAAGTAGTTCAGAGCGTGGGTCATGGCCAATTGCCACAAATAAACCAGTGATTGCAATTTGGCGGGTTTCACCGGTCATAGTGTCTTTCAGGGTTGCACCACTTAGCTTTGGTTCACCGTGCAGTTCTACAACTTCACTATTCCAAGCAAATTTAATTTTTGGATCGTTATGAGCGCGATCAGACATGATCTTTGATGCTCGTAGTTCACCGCGTCGGTGAATCAAAGTGACTGACTTGGCAAAGCGGGTTAAGAAAGTAGCTTCTTCAACTGCTGAATCGCCACCGCCAACAACTGCAATGTCTTGATCGCGGAAGAAAAAACCATCGCAGGTCGCACACCAAGAAACACCATGACCGGATAATTCTTTTTCGCGGGCAATGCCAAGTTCCCGGTAACCAGAGCCAGTTGCCAAAATAACTGCGTGGCTGCGGTATTCCTTACCTGAGCCATCCCAAACAACTTTTACATCGCCAGTTAAATCAACTTTAGTCACATCATCAGTGATTAGATTTGCGCCAAATTTTTTCGCTTGGGCTTTCATGTTTTCCATCAAATTTGGACCCATGATGCCATCAGGGAAACCAGGGAAGTTTTCAACTTCGGTTGTGTTCATTAGCGCGCCACCAGCAGTGACTGCACCTTCAAACACGATCGGATTTAGTTGAGCGCGGGCTGCATAAATTGCTGAGGTGTATCCAGATGGGCCAGAACCAATGATGATTAAATCTGCAATTTCAGCTGACACGTTATTTCCTAAGATTCTTAAGTTAGCCCCTTAAGTTTACTTAGGGCCTTATTTATAACCGCGACTGGCGGTTACCTATTCCCCGAATATTTGCAAGGGGATCAGTTAGCGCTTAATAACTTTGGTGAAATCACTAACTTCAGAAATCTGCATCTGCTTTGCGCAGAAGTAATAAACACCAGAAAAAGTAAGAGCCAAAGTGCTTAGTTGGATCAATCCACCAAGTGCATTTTCTGGTGTGACAGTTGTGACAAATTGAGTTGTGGTCCAACTTAAACCAAGGGCAATTAATGCAGCCACACTTACTCGAACTAACAATCTGATTTGAGAGCCAGTATTTAAATTAACTTTTTGTTTAGAAACTAGGCGCCAAGTGAAAATCCAAACTGCGATGTAGGAAATCGAATATGCCAGTGCAAGTGCGGCAACCTTGTTTTCAGTTTCAACCCGAATAAATAAAAATGTGCCAAGAGTTAAATGCAATACGTTGAACCCAGCATTTATCAAAAATGGGGTTTTTGTGTTTTCACGGGCGTAATAACTACGAAGTAAGACATAGAACATCGAAAACGCTGGCAACCCAATGGCGAACATCGAGGCAACTTTGCCAACCGCCTGACCTTGAGCACTTGATGATGCCCCATAACCATATAAAAACTGTCCGATTCGGTTTCCGGCCAAATACAACATAACTGCAAGTGGAACGGTTAAAGCAATTACCGAACGCATTGCATTAGCAAGATCTTGATTAAATTTCTGATCAGCATGATCGTGGGCATGGGCACTAAGTCTTGGCAGAAGTGCGGTGACGATTGAAACAGTGATGATTGAATGCGGCAACATCATCATTAGCTGTGCTTTTTGATAAGAGGTAAAGCCATTAGCAACTAAGTTTTCATTAACCGCCAAAACGTTGGCATACGTTGTTAAATTTGAAACGATCAAAAATGAAATCTGGTTAACGATCACAAAACCAATCGTCCAGATTGCAAGATCAGCAATTTTTCCTAATCCGCTTCCACGGAAGTTAAATGTTGGATTAAAGCCGTAACCAGCTTTCTTAAGTGCTGGCAACAAAATAACCGCCTGCAAAACAACACCTAATGTTGTGCCAAAACCTAGTAAATAGATTTGCGAAGT
>JBEGTB010000080.1:0-5965 GCA_041179585.1 Actinomycetota bacterium | reverse complement strand
TCGCGCTGCCAATCTTTAGCGACTTTTACGCGCAGATCCAAGAAAACTGGAACACCTAACATTTTGGAGATCGCTTCGCGAGCTGTTGTGCCAACTTCTTTTAAGCGACTGCCATTTTTGCCAATCACGATATGTTTCTGGCTTTCACGCTCAACATAAACTACGGCAAAAATGTCCATCAATGGCTTGTCTTCAGGCCTGTCAGCTCGCATTGCCATTTCATCAACGACCACGGCAATTGAGTGTGGCAGTTCGTCACGAACCCCTTCAAGGGTTGCCTCGCGGATTAGTTCAGCGATCATGATCTGCTCAGGTTCGTCAGTTAATTCGCCATCTGGATAAAGTGGCTGACCTTCTGGCAGATGTGAAAGTAAAAGGTCACTAAGAAGATCAATTTGAATGTCACTTACTGCAGATACTGGAACGATTTCAGTCCATTCGAAATTAAGTTCGTCAGCTAAATTACTCACCGCAAGCAACTGTTCGCCCACCGCTTGTTTTTCAGCCGTATCTACTTTTGTGACAACGGCAATTTTTTTAACCTTTGGCAAACTTGCGATTTGCTCAACAATGAACCTGTCCCCTGGACCAATTGGTTCATTTGCCGGAAAGCACATTACAACTAAGTCCACTTCAGACCAAGTGTCAGCAACTAGTGCATTTAATCGCTCACCAAGAAGCGTGCGCGGACGATGTACGCCCGGAGTATCAATTAAAACAATTTGACCATCTGGTCGATTAACAATTCCGCGAATTGTGTGACGAGTAGTTTGTGGGCGCCCTGATGTGATTGCAATCTTCTGCCCAACAAGTGCATTAGTTAGTGTTGATTTACCAACATTTGGCCGACCAACTATGCAAGCAAATCCGCTACGCAAGAGTGCCTACTTCTTCTAAATCTTCAATTATCGGCTTTTTTGATTCAGAATAAGCAAGCAATGCAAGGGCTGAAAGAATTACTAAGCACCCAATTAATCCTTGAGTAGTTAACTGTTCATCAAGTAAGAAAATGCCCCAGATTGTTGCGCCAACAGGTTCAAGCAACATGATTGTGGTTACGGTTCCTGGACTTAAGTTGTGTAGACCAATTCCATAGAAGATGTTGCCTAGCGTTGTAGCAATTGGGCCTAAATATAAGATCAAAAGTAAATCACTAGTTGAATCAATCCAGCCACCACTGGCTAGGGCAACTGGCGCAGCCAACATTGCACCAATCGACATAAATACGCCATTAACCAAAATGCCATCAGCTTTTTGAGTGCGAATAGTATTAACACCCAAAACCACAAATAGCGCGGCCATTAATCCTGCTGAAAGCGCAGCCAAAATTCCCGTAACTTCTAGATTGCCATTGAAGCCCGTAAGTAATGTCAATCCACAAATTGCTACTACCGTGCTAAGTATCCAAATCTTTGTTGGTTTACCAAAACCAAAAATTGTTGAAAATAAACCAGCTAAGAATGATGAAGAGCCAATCGCAACTAGCGCACTTACCGCAACCCCGATTTTTGGCGCTGCATAAAACATTGCAAGTTGAAATACGAATGTGAACGATCCAAGTAACCAGACAACTGGAATTTTAAGTATTCTGGCAAAATCTTTGCGACCATATTTATAGAGAACGTAAAGTCCTATTCCAGCGCCACCAAGAAAAATACGCCAAGCCGCAACGGATGCTGGTGTACCTGGGTTATCCATAATTGCTCTGGATGTTGTCGCCGTACTAAAAAAGAAGCTTGAAATTAAAAGCCCAATTAAGCCCGTTTTTGCTGCACTCTTAGTTGTCATTAATTGGTACGCTCGCCGCGCACATTTACTAAATAAATTGGCGTATTGGGACCAGCAAAACCTTCAACAACAGCTCGATCGTAATCAGCTAACTCTTCTTCAGTGCAAAGAACTACTGCCTCAAGACTGTTCGCACCCGAAGCTATTGCTTGGCCGACAGTTAATTCAATGGCAGATAAATTTAAGAAATCGGTTGATACTTCTGCATTTGCATAAGTTCTACCGGTTTCATCGCGAACAGCAGCACCGCTAGCAGCACCAATACGTGAGCGAACACTCTTAGCTAAGGTGACTAATTTGTCATCTTCAGCAGTCCAGTTACTCATCATTTTCTTCCGAGTCGTTATCACTAAACGTATCGCGAGAAACAAGGACTGTACTAATTCGATTACGTCTGCCTACCGCAGATTCAGCTGTCAAAATATGCTCGCCAATGTCGACTTGGGCACCAGAGATAGGAACGCTACCCAATCGCTTTGCCATGAGCCCTGCAACTGTATCCACGCCTTCTTCCTCGATTTCAATGTCGAGAAGTTCAGCTAAGTCATCAATATGCAGCCTGGCGCTGATTCGATATTCACCATCGCCTAGCTCTTCAACATCTGGCGCGGCTACGTCATACTCATCAGAAATCTCGCCAACAATTTCTTCCAGTACATCTTCAATGGTCACAAGTCCTGCTGTGCCGCCGTACTCATCCACCAAAACTGCTAAATGAGTGCGCGCTGCCTGCATATCGCGCAGAAGTTCATCAGCAGAGCGTGAATCAGGAACTAGATAAACCGGGCGCATTAAATCTGAAACACGTTCGGTTGTTTGAGCATCACTATGTTCAAAAATTCGTTTGGCAATGTCTTTGACGTAGATCACGCCAACAATATCGTCAATACTTTCGCCAACCACTGGAATTCGTGAATACCCAGAACGAAGGCCAAGAGACATTGCTTGGCGAAGGGTTTTGGTGCTTTCCACCCAAACCATTTCTGTTCTAGGCACCATAACTTCACGAGCCACGGTGTCACCTAGCTCGAAAACTGAATGAATCATTTGGCGTTCATCATCTTCGATAACCGAGTCGGCGCCAGCCATATCCACTAATTCGCGAAGTTCTGCTTGAGTTGAAAATGGCCCTTCTCTAAAACCTTTACCCGGTGTGATCGCGTTACCGATCGCAATAAACAAGCGACTTAATGGGTTTAGAAAGATGGTTACAAAACGAGTTAAACCAAGTGTTCGCATTGCGATGCGCTCTGGATGTTGACGGCCAAGTGTTTGTGGCGCAACACCAAGGAACACATAACCAACAACCACCATGGAAATTGCTGCAACCGCAAGCGCCTGTGGGTTGTCGCCAAGCAATCCAATCGAGGAATTGGTGACCAAAATTACTGCAATCGTTGAAAGTGAAAGATGAGCGAAAAGAAGTGCGTTTACATATTTCGCGCGGTTATCAAGTAGCCCAAAAAGAATTTCAGCTTTTCTATTTCCATCTTTTTTAAGCTGTTCAACAGTCACTTTGCTAACCCTGGCAAGAGCTGATTCAGTGGCAACCAAAATGCCAGCAATAACTACCAGTATGAAAGCTGCGACTAACGAACTTACATCAGACATTAGTTAGCGCCTCGACGATTGCGTTCAATTTCCCACTCAAGTAGTAACTCAGCTTGTAAACCAAACATGACTTTGTGCTCTTCAGGCTCAGCATGGTCATGACCAAGTAAATGCAAAATTCCGTGAGTTAGCAGCAAGCGCATTTCAACTTCAGTTGTGTGTCCTGCAACTTGGGCCTGGCGAATAGCTACTTCTGGGCAAATAACAATGTCACCCAAAATTCCTTCAGCACTTAATTCATCTGGAGTTCCAGCGCGAAGTTCATCCATTGGAAAACTTAAAACATCGGTGCTACCGGGTTCATCCATAAATCTTTCGTGAAGTGCTGCCATTGCAACTTCACAAACAAGCATGATTGAAAGTTCAGCACCTGGATTGATGTGCAGTTTGCGAAGCATGAAAGCGGCTTGATCAGCTAAATCTTTTTCGTCTGCATCAAACTCACATTCGTTATTAACATCTATCGACATTTAACGTTTCCGTGCCTTCATTTCATCAAACTTGCCATAAGCATCAACAATTTGGCCAACTAATTTATGGCGAACAACATCTTGAGAACTCATCTCACAAAAGGCCACATCATCAATTCCGGTAAGAATGTCGCGAACGACTCGTAGGCCACTAGATGTTCCAGATGGCAAATCCACTTGGGTCACATCACCTGTGATGACCATGGTTGAACCAAAACCAAGGCGCGTTAGGAACATTTTCATTTGTTCAGGAGAAGTGTTCTGAGCTTCGTCCAAAATAATGAATGCATCATTTAATGTGCGACCTCGCATGTAAGCAAGGGGCGCAACTTCGATTGTTCCACTTGTCATTAAACGAGGTATTGAATCAGCGTCAACCATGTCGTGTAGTGCGTCATAAAGTGGACGCAAGTAAGGGTCGATCTTTTCACTAAGAGTTCCAGGCAAAAATCCCAAGCGCTCGCCTGCCTCAACAGCCGGACGAGTCAAGATGATTCGGGAAACTTGCTTACTTTGCAAAGCTTGAACGGCTTTTGCCACAGCTAGATAAGTTTTACCTGTACCAGCTGGACCGATACCAAAAACAATTGTGTTGTTATCAATTGCATCTACATAATGCTTTTGATTTAACGTCTTAGCGCGAATTGCTTTGCCACGGTTAGAAAGAATATTTGCAGTTAAAACATCTGCCGGACGAACATCACTTCGTAGCATTGCAATTGAACGCTCAACTGAATCTGGGGTTAAGCCCTGACCTGTTCGAAGCACAACCAACATTTCACTGATTAATTGTTCAATTAATTTAACGCTTGGGCCTGGACCATCAAGAGTCACTTCATTGCCGCGAACCATTACGACAACATCTGGAAAGGCGCGTTCAATTACTTTGAGTAATTCATCGCGAGTACCAACAACTGAAACCATTGGGGTGGAAGTTGGGATTACGACTACAGAGTGAGTAGGTGATGCCGAAATTGTCATTGAATCAATTCTAAATGCTTAACCAGGGGGCCAATTAAGGCTTCGTCCGCCAAGCACATGAAAGTGCACATGGCTAACCGATTGTCCACCATCTGAGCCAGTATTTGTGACTATTCGGTAGCCCTCTGCCAAACCTTCAAGGGTTGCCACATCCACAGTTGCCTGAAGCACTTCAGCAGCCAATTCTTTGTTCCCATTTGCCAGTTCAGCGGCATTGTCGAAATGCTCACGTGGAATCACGATCATATGTGTTGGGGCTTGTGGCGCAATGTCTCGGAAAGCAACAACGGAGTCAGTTTCTAAAACAAAATCTGCAGGGATTTCTTTAGCGGCGATTTTGCAAAATAAACAATCAGACATTTTTTATTCCTGAACCCAGCGAGTTTTACTTAAAATTGCGCCCGCTGCGATCGCACCTGCTGTTGAAGTACGCATAACTGTTTTACCCATTCGCACTTGTTGAATTGCGGCTAGTTGCTCAAGTTCACTTGGTGATACGCCACCTTCAGGTCCAACAATCAACAAAATTGAACCGCGCTCTGGCAGCCAAAGATCAGCGAAGCTTCGAACTGCAGATTCATGCAGAACAACTGCGACATCGAAATTAGTTGCAAGCTTTGCTAAATCCTCAGTGGTTACTGCATCCTGAACGACTGGAATCCAACTGCGCCTTGATTGTTTAGACGCCTGCGCAACTGTGTTTTGCCATTTGGCTTTGCCTTTTTCTTGGTCATCCCATTTAGCAATTGCGAATTCGGCACGCCAAGGCAAAATGAAATCAACGCCAACTTCAGTGAGAATTTCAAGTGCTAAGTCTGCTCGATCACCTTTAGCTAAGGCCTGGGCGACGGTTAGTTTTAATTTTGATTCGGGTTCAACAGTTCTTGATTCAACGCTTAATTTCAAAGAATGCTTCTTAACTTCGGCCACTTGCCCACGAACCCGAACACCTTGGCCATCACAAATTTCAATGACTTCGCCAACTTCGGTGCGTTTAACTTTCACTGCGTGATGTGCTTCATCGCCAGTTAGTTCAACTGTGGTGATTCCTTCCGGAAGCGCTCCTGCGTCAACTAAATAAACTTGTGCACTCATCGACCTGTAAACGCATCCTT
>JBEGTB010000079.1:0-4936 GCA_041179585.1 Actinomycetota bacterium | reverse complement strand
GATAAACGCTGTTTCATGCCAGTACTAAATGAACCAGCCTTGCGATTCTTTGCATTAGTTAGACCAACAAGTTCCAAAACTTCGTCAATTCTTTTTTCTTCGATCCCTGCAGAAGTTGCATAAACAAGTAAGTGTTTGTAAGCAGAGCGACCAGGATGTAATCCGGTGAAACCAAGTGAAACGCCAACAAGTTTTGCTGGATTTTCTAAATCTGAATATTGCTGACCATTAAATGTGGCCAGCCCGCTAGATGGTGTAACTAGTTCAAGTAAGCAGCGAAGTGAAGTTGTTTTACCGGCGCCATTTGGTCCAAGAAAGCCTGTTACACGTCCTGGCTTTGCCACAAAAGATAGATCGGTTACTGCGCGAACTACTTCTTTTCCGCGACTAAATACTTTAGAAAGATTTTTAACTTCTACTAACGTGCCCGAATTGGCAGTCATTGTTACCTAGTTTCTTTAAGGTTCTTTATTTATGGAGCCCCCTGTCCGGATTGAACGGACGACCGCTCGCTTACAAGGCGAGTGCTCTACCACTGAGCTAAGGAGGCCTGGCTTGATTGCACTAATTCGTGCATCGGCCGAACTACAGTCTAGGAAATTCTTGGTTTTCCTCAAAATCTGGATAGTTTCGGCAAACCTTGAGAGAATAAAGCAGTTACGCCAGTAACAACTTGGGGCCGAAATAAGCCGCAAGACCTTTACAACGGATCGTCCGGCTCGTTCCAGCCGGTGAAGGAGAATGAAATGGCCTCTGTCGTATTCGAAAATGCGTCCAGGCTCTACCCAGGCGCCACTCGCCCAGCGGTAGACAAGTTAAATCTAGAAATCAAAGACGGCGAATTCCTCGTCCTTGTTGGCCCATCAGGCTGCGGTAAATCAACCTCGCTTCGCATGCTTGCTGGTCTTGAAGAAGTTAGTGACGGTCACATCCTTATTGGTGATCGTGACGTAACTGATGTTCCGCCAAAAGATCGTGACATCGCAATGGTGTTCCAGAACTACGCGCTATATCCACATATGACTGTTGAAGAAAATATGGGCTTCGCGCTAAAAATCGCAGGTGTTGAAAAATCTGAAATTCATAAGCGTGTTCTTGAAGCTGCCAAGATCCTTGATCTTGAGCAATACCTAGAACGTAAGCCAAAGGCACTTTCTGGTGGTCAGCGTCAACGCGTGGCAATGGGACGTGCGATCGTTCGTAATCCACAAGTGTTCTTAATGGACGAACCGCTTTCAAACCTAGATGCAAAACTACGCGTGCAAACCCGTACTCAGATCGCATCACTTCAACGTCGTCTTGGCGTAACAACTGTTTATGTAACCCACGACCAAGTTGAAGCGATGACCATGGGTGATCGCGTTGCTGTTCTTAAAGATGGTTTACTAATGCAGGTTGATACCCCAACCAATCTTTATAACCATCCAAACAATGCATTTGTGGCTGGCTTCATTGGTTCACCATCAATGAATTTGCTTGATCTTAATTTTGATGATCAAGGCGTAATCGTTGAAGGAACTCACATTCCACTTCCAAGTGCTTCATTAAGTGCTGCTAAAGCTGAAGGACTATCAACAATCACTGTTGGTTTCCGTCCAGAAGATTTAGTTGAATCACCAAATGGTTTCCCACTTACCGTTGATTTCGTTGAAATCCTTGGCGCTGATGCTTATGTATACGGCCCAGTTAAAACTGCAGATGGTTCTGAAAAGCAAGTAACCGTTCGCGCTGATGGTCGCAAGACTCCAAATCGCGGCGATGTTATTCGCATTCAACCAACCGCAGATCACTTACACGTTTTCAGTACTAAAACTGGAAACCGTTTAGGTTAAATTCTGAAAATAAGTGGGTCTAACCAATTGGTTGGACCCACTTATTTATTAATTAGTTTTATAAATAAGTAGACGAATTAAAAATGGCATTCCAAGTTAAAGCAGCCCCGGATGAACCGGACTTGTTGTTTTTGCCATGGAATCACATGCTTGAAGAATGGCCAGATGAAGCAACAGTTTCACTACCAAAAGGTATTAGCCGCCACATTGTTAAGTTCGTTAGATTGCACGGGATTGTTTATGCAATTAAAGAAACTGAGCAACCAATCGCTGAACGCGAATATGAATTACTGCAACGCTTAGGTCGCCGCGGTGTTCCATGCGTTGAACCAGTTGGCGTTATTTCAGGACGTGAAGACAGGCAAGGTCATGAACTTCCAGCTGCCTTAATGACTCGGCACCTTGAATTTTCCCTTCCCTACCGCGCTCTTTTTTCATCAACTCTTAAACCTGACACTGCGATTCGATTACTTGATGCGCTTGCTCTCTTGCTTGTTCGCCTTCACCTTGTTGGCTTTGCTTGGGGTGACTGCTCACTTTCCAATACTTTGTTTCGCCGTGATGCTGGAAGTTTCGCTGCTTATTTAGTTGACGCCGAAACTGGAAGCCTTGAAGGAAAACTTTCTGATGGCCAGCGTAGCTATGACGTTGATTTAGCAGTCACAAATGTGACCGGTGAATTAATGGATCTGCAGGTTGCTGGACTACTTCACGAAACAATTGATCCGATTCAAACAGGTGAACAAATCCGTGAACGCTACGAACGTTTGTGGTCTGCCATCACTAGCCCTCTTGTTATGTCACCTGGTGAACGTTTCAAACTTGATGAACGTATGCGAAAACTAAATGCGATGGGTTTTGACGTCGCTGAAATGATGACTTCAACACCGCTTCATCCAAGTGATGATGAAATTCGTATTGTGATGACCCCAAAAGTTGTTGATGCCGGCCACCACGCTCGCCGATTAATCAGACTTACTGGTTTAGATGTTGAAGAAAATCAGGCCCGACGATTACTTAACGATCTTGATCAGTACCGCCTTGAACTTGGTTTAAAAACTGATGAGGAAGAACTTGCTGCTCACAAGTGGGTAACCGAAGCATTCGAACCGGTGATTAATGCTGTGCCAAAAGGTATGCGCGGCAAATTAGAACCAGCCGAGCTTTATCACGAAGTATTGCAACACCGCTGGTTCATGTCAGAAAAAGCTGGCAAAGATGTTGGTCGCGATAAAGCTGTTGCTGACTATGTGAAAAGCATTTTGGTTAACAAACCAGAAGAAAAAGCAATCATTGGTTCCAAAATCGGTTCAGAAATGGACGACACCCAAGAAATGCGAATTGTCTTTCCAAGCGAACTAGAAGATATCGACGAAGTCGAGCTGAATTAACTATTTCTTAGTTTTGCGATTTCATACATCGCAACGCCAGCTGCCACACCAGCATTAAGACTTTCAGTTTCATCAAACATCGGAATTGAAATAATTTGATCGCAAGTGTCACGAACTAAACGTGACATTCCAGTTGCTTCGCCACCAACGACAAGAACTATTGGACCATTAACTAGATCTGCATCAAGTTCATGCAAGTTCACATCGCCATCAGCATCAAGGCCAAAGACTGTGCAACCTGCTTTTTTATAAGCAACTAGTTCGCGGGTTAAATTAACAGCGCGAGCAACCGGAACGCGAGTTGCAGCGCCAGCTGAAGTTTTCCAAGCAGATGCAGTCATACCTGCAGCGCGACGTTCTGGAACAAGAACACCATCT
Source organism: Actinomycetota bacterium (assembly GCA_041179585.1). Lineage (GTDB taxonomy): Bacteria > Actinomycetota > Actinomycetes > S36-B12 > UBA5976 > UBA5976. Next base: position 1,335 of record JBEGTB010000079.1, on the reverse strand, counting down.
GCGCCAAAGGCAGCAGAAGATCTAATAACTGCACCTAAGTTACGTGGATCGGTAACACCGTCTAATGCAACCAAAAATGGTGAAAGTTCACCTTGGAATGCATCGTTAAGCATGTCTTGCGGATCTGCATATTGATAAGGCGGAATACGAAGAGCAACACCTTGATGCAGCGCGCCATCTGTCATTCGATCAAGTTCACCGCGAGGAGACTCAAGGAATGCCAAACCACGTTCGTTTGCTAATTCGATAATTTCTTTGATGCGGTCATCAGGAGTTAATCGTTGCTGTAAGTAAAGAGCGTTTGCTGGAATGTCAGCACGAAGTGCTTCCAAACAACTGTTCTTGCCAGCTACCCACTCAATCCCATCGCGATCACGTGGACGACTTTGCTTGCTACTTGATTGGCGTGAATCTACGCGGCCACCTTTAGCCGCAGCTTTTTCAGCAGCGCGTTTACGTTTCGCTGCTGGATGTTTTGTGCGCTCTGATGCTTTAGGTGTTGGACCTTTGCCTGATAGACGTGCTTTGCCACGACCACCAGAACCAACTAATGGACCTTTTTTACTTGTGCGAACTGCACCTTTACGTTTCGAGTTTCCAGCCACATCTATTCCATAGTCCAACGAGCGCCATCAGCGGTATCTTCAAGTGCAATTCCAGCTGCGCGCAATTCATCGCGAATCTGATCAGCAAGCGCGAAATCTTTATTTGCTTTGGCAGCAGAGCGTTTTTCAATTTGTTGCTGCACAAAATATTCAAGTGCACCAGTTAATGCTTCTGAATCTCTTCCACTTTGCTGCCACATCTCTGCCAGCGGATCAACACCAAGAATGTCTAACATTTTTCGAACTGATGCAAGACAACCAGAAACAGCTTCTTTGCTTGCATTCTTTGCTAGCAAAGTATTTCCTTCGCCGACAACTTCATGAAGAGCTGCAAGTGCTGCTGGAACATTTAGATCTTCATTCATTGCGATTTCAAAGTCTGAGCAGATTGGTGTTCTAGCCAAATCAACTTCACCAGCAATTGCCGTTGCACGCTTAACAAAACCTTCGATGCGTTGGAATGCAGTTGCTGATTCTTGCAATGCGCTATCTGAAAATTCCAAGTTGCTGCGGTAATGCGCGCTAGCTAAATACCAACGAAGTTCAATCGGCCTGACTCGCTTGGCAACTTCTGTAACTAAAAGTGAGTTACCTAAAGACTTAGACATCTTTTCACCAGCAGTTGTTACCCAAGCGTTGTGTAACCAGAAGTTTGCAAAATCTTGGCCAGCTGCTTTTGATTGAGCAACTTCGTTTTCATGATGTGGGAAAACTAAATCTAAACCGCCAC
>JBEGTB010000078.1:0-20331 GCA_041179585.1 Actinomycetota bacterium | reverse complement strand
CGTTCCCAAATGATTGTTGCAAAGACATCGGTATCGCAGCAAACAACCGGTCCACCAGTTCTTGCTGCCACATCTTCTAACTGCTGCTGAACAACTGCGATTTCAACAAAGTCAGTTGCTGTCCATGGAACGGCATGTTCAGTTAGCCCCATTGATTCAGCTTGTTCTTTTTTGCGCATAGTTAAATCGCGACCATATTCACGGATCCAGTTAGTTCCAGTGAAGTTACCACCACGCTTTTTAAGGGCCTCTTGCACAGCAAGTGTTGTGGTGGTGGTTCCAGTTGATTCAGCGCCAATAAAAACTGCGCGAATGGCTAAAAGTTCTCTTGAACCTGGGCCAAGTAAATGCCAGTTACCGATTAAGTCTTTGCGAATCTGGGTGGAAGATACTGGAACGATTTTGCGATCTGGATCGAAACTAAAGTGATGTAGGCCAAGTTTTTGGGCGAACTTATCCCCTGATTTTTCTGAAGTTACAAGTAAGTCAACAGGTGGCGTTTGGCGAAGGTGGGCTTGAATGACGCGGGCATTTGAATCCCAAGCCGCAGTGTCACCCAAGTCATATGGGGTTGATTCATATCCATGAACAACAGTCATGGCTGCTTCAGAAACGCCTTCTGCCAAACAGTCTTGCTGCAGTGCGCGAGCCCGGTCAGCAGCACTAACTCGATCATGCGGTTGGGCCAGCACAACAACTACAACATGATCGCGTTTTTCAATGGCAGCTTTAATTAACTGCACATGACCCATGTGTGGCGGGTTAAATGTGCCGGTAACAAGTGCTGAAGGCATACAACGAGCCTACCTTTAAACGACAAGTGCTAAAAATTAAAAGGTCCACTTGGTTCAAGTGGACCTTTTAATAACAAATTAGTTAGCGAGCGGCGGTGCCTTCTTTGTAGTCACTATCGCCAGTCTTAACCCATGACATCAACTTACGTAGTTCACGGCCAGTTGCTTCGATTGGGTGTGCTTCACCTTTAGCGCGAAGTGCCTTGAATTCTGGTGCGCCAGCATCTTGGTCATCAATGAAACGCTTAGCAAATGCGCCAGACTGAATGTCTTTAAGCACTGCTTTCATTGATTCCTTAACGCGAGCATCAATCACGCGTGGCCCTGAAACATAGTCACCGTATTCAGCAGTGTCAGAAACTGACCAGCGCTGCTTTGCGATGCCACCTTCGTACATCAAGTCAACAATTAGCTTTAGTTCGTGTAGGCATTCGAAGTAGGCAACTTCTGGTTGATAACCAGCTTCAACCAGAGTTTCAAAGCCTGCTTGAACTAGTGCTGATGCGCCACCACAAAGTACTGCTTGTTCACCGAATAGATCTGTTTCAGTTTCTTCAGTGAATGTGGTCTTAATGCCACCGGCGCGCATAGCGCCGATTGCTGCAGCGTATGAAAGAACTAGTGGCCAAGCATTGCCAGTTGCATCTTGTTCAACTGCAACGATTGCTGGAACACCACGACCGGCTACGTATTCGCGGCGAACTAAGTGGCCTGGGCCCTTAGGTGCTGCCATACAAACATCAACGTTTGCCGGTGGCTTGATGTAACCAAAACGGATGTTGAAACCATGTGCGAAGAAAAGTGCATCTCCTGCATTTAGGTTCGGTTCGATTGATTCTTTGTAAACTTTGCGCTGAATATGATCTGGCACAAGGATCATGATCACATCTGCCTCTTTGGTCGCAGTTGCTGGATCAACAACGCGAAGACCTTCAGCTTCTGCCTTAGCGCGGCTCTTTGAACCTTCAGCAAGACCTACGCGAACATCAACACCGCTGTCGCGAAGGCTTAGTGCGTGTGCATGTCCTTGGCTTCCGTAACCAATAACCGCAACTTTGCGACCTTGGATAATTGATAAATCGGCGTCATCTTCATAAAACAACTCGGCCACGGTTACTCCTTTATTGGAAACGGACTGTTTGGCAGTCCGTTTAGTTTGTCAGAAATTTTTAAATTGTCCTAAATTAAGCCTGTTTGTCAGCACTGCGAAGTGCTCGGTCGCCGATGCCTCGACCACCGCGGCCAAGTGCGACAACACCTGACTGAACAATTTCCTTAATTCCATGTGGCGCTAGAACTTCTAATAGCGCCTCAAGCTTGTCGTGTGATCCAGTTGCTTCAACAGTCACCGCATCCGTGCCTACGTCAACGACTTTGGCGCGGAATAGTTCAACAATCTGAAGCACAGCTGAGCGTGCGTTCACATCAGCGCGGACCTTGATCAGCATTAATTCACGAGCGATTGCTGTTTCATCATCTAGTTCAACGATCTTTAATACGTTGATTAGCTTGTTTAGCTGCTTAGTGATCTGCTCTAAAGCAATTTGATCAACTTCAACAACAATGGTCATGCGTGAAACACCCGGTGTTTCAGTTACACCCACTGCCAAAGATTCAATGTTGTAACCGCGACGTGAGAAAAGCGCTGAAATGCGAGCAAGTACACCTGGTTGGTCTTGTACCAAAACTGAAAGAGTATGACGAGCCATTTTTAGTCATCCCCTCTATCCCATTTTGGTGCCAGATCGCGAGCGAATTTGATTTCATCGTTACTAGTTCCGGCAGCAACCATTGGCCAAACCATGGCATCACGGTGAACGCGGAAGTCAACCACAACCGGAACATCATTAGTTCCCATTGCTTTTTCAATTGTTGCATCCACATCAGCTGCGTTATCGCAGCGCAAACCTAATGCGCCATAAGCATCTGCCAGCTTCACAAAGTCTGGGAATGAGTGTGAGTGAAGATCAGTATTGCTATAACGCTCGTTATAGAACAGTGACTGCCACTGACGAACCATGCCAAGAGAGGAGTTGTTAATTAATGCAACTTTGATTGGAATGTTGTTGATTGTGCAGGTGGCCAGTTCCTGATTTGTCATTTGGAAACAGCCATCGCCATCAATGGCCCAAACCGTTGTGTCAGGTTTACCAACTTTGGCACCCATCGCAGCTGGAACTGAGTAACCCATTGTTCCTAGGCCACCTGAGTTAAGCCAAGTGTTTGGTTTTTCATAACCAATGAACTGCGCTGCCCACATCTGATGTTGACCAACACCTGATGCATAAATTGCATCAGGGCCGGCGATTTTGCCAAGGCGTTCAATTACATATTGAGGTGAAAGTGTTCCATCATTCGGGGCTTCATAACCCAATGGGTAAGTCTCACGCCAGTGGTTAAGAGTCCTCCACCACCCGGTTAAATCAGCACGACGTCCGGCATCAAATTCAGCAGTAACTGCAGGAACTAGTTGAATTAGTGCTTCGCGAACATCAGAAACAATCGGGATATCAACCTCACGATTCTTGCCAATTTCAGCTGGGTCGATATCAATGTGAATTACTTTGGCGCGAGGTGCGAAACTTTCTAATTTTCCAGTTACACGATCATCGAAACGAGCACCAAGAGTAATTAACAAATCACTTTGTTGAAGCGCGCCAACAGCGCCAACAGTTCCGTGCATACCTGGCATACCCATGTGTTGTGGGTGGCTATCTGGGAATGCGCCGCGTGCCATCAAAGTTGTTACAACTGGAATACCAGTTAGTTCAGCAAGTTGTCGTAATTCTGCTGCGGCGCGTGAACGAATGACACCGCCGCCAACATAAAACACTGGACGATGTGATTCAACAATTAAACGTGCTGCTTCTTTGATCTGACGACCATGCGGCTTAGTTGTTGGTTTGTAGCCAGGCAGATCTACGGTTGTTGGCCAGTGAAATTCAGTTTTGTTCTGAAGGGCATCTTTGGTGATATCAACTAGAACTGGACCTGGACGACCAGTACTTGCAATATGAAAAGCTTCTTTAATTGCTCCTGGAATATCCTCGGCGCGAGTAACTAAGTAGTTGTGTTTTGTGATCGGCATTGTGATACCGCGAATGTCAGCTTCTTGAAATGCATCAGTTCCGATTGAACTTGATCCGACTTGACCTGTGATTGCAACCATAGGAACTGAGTCCATGTGTGCATCGGCAATTGGGGTAACTAAGTTTGTGGCACCCGGTCCACTTGTTGCCATACAAACACCAACGCGACCGGTTGCCGCGGCATAGCCTTCAGCTGCATGGCCAGCACCTTGTTCGTGACGAACCAGAATGTGCCGGACAGACTTTGAGTCCATTAATGGGTCATAAGCGGGAAGAATTGCCCCACCTGGGATACCGAAGACAACTTCAACATTCGCATGTTCTAGCGAACGGACAAAACTTTCGGCGCCCGAGATTTGCTCAGCCATGGATTACTCCTTTTTTAGAAGCAGGATCGCTGCCTCAGTGTTATATCCACAACGCGGTTGGCTTGACGATTAGATCGCTGCGCCAGAAAACTGACTTGTAACAGCAATTGCGCCCGGTTTGTTGGTCACTTACCGATTGCATCGTCACCACAATGTGGTGTTGGTGGTAATACTTTATGCCTTATTTTCACTTCCGTCACATCGGCTAACTGACCCCATATGGGCACCCAAATCTGGCACCCATAAATACAGTCGATAAATTGGCGGGTAGAAGAGATAACAAAATTGCCACTATGACGAAAAAATCGTTATAAAGACTGATGAAAACGTTACATTTTGGCAATAACGTTTGACCTAGCGGACAACGGCGTCAGTAAAGGCAGGCACGGTTAAATGACCACCCAGTACGTATACGACTTCTCGGAAGGCGACAAAGATCAAAAAGATCTTTTAGGTGGCAAGGGTGCAAACCTTGCTGAAATGACTCGCCTTGGTCTTCCCGTACCGCCGGGCTTCACCATCACAACTGAAGCATGTCGTGAATACTTAGCAGCTGGCGCAGAACCTGGCGCGCTTCACGTTCAAATAACAACTGCACTTCGCAAACTTGAAGATGATTTAGGCAAAATTCTTGGTGATGCAAATGATCCATTGCTAGTTTCTGTGCGCTCTGGTGCAAAGTTCTCCATGCCAGGCATGATGGAAACAGTTCTTAACGTAGGGCTTAACGACAAGTCAGTAAATGGTCTTGCCAAAGTAAGTAGCAACGAACGTTTCGCATGGGATTCATACCGCCGCCTAATTCAAATGTTCGGTAAAACAGTTCTTGATATTGAAGGCGAAGTTTTCTCTGAAGCTCTGCAGCATCTAAAGGATCGTGCTGGCGTTACCTCTGATGTTGACTTATCACCTGAAAACTTGCGCGAACTTGTCGACTCTTTTAAAGCAATTGTTAAGGAACACACTGGACGTGACTTCCCGCAAGATCCACGCGAACAACTAGACCTTGCAATTCTTGCCGTATTTAATTCTTGGAATACACCGCGTGCTGCGCTTTACCGTCGCCGCGAACGTATCTCACATGATCTTGGCACAGCAGTAAACATCTGTTCAATGGTTTTCGGTAACCTTGGTGACACTTCAGGTACTGGTGTGGCATTCACCCGTGACCCTGCCTCAGGTAAAACCGGTGCATATGGCGACTACCTATCAAATGCTCAAGGTGAAGATGTTGTTGCAGGTATTCGTAACACCCTAAGCCTTGAAGACATGAAGCGTATTGACGAAAAGTCATACACCGAACTAATGGCAACTATGCGAAAGCTAGAAACCCACTACCGCGATTTATGTGACATCGAATTCACTGTTGAAAAAGGCAAGCTATGGATGCTGCAAACCCGCGTGGGTAAGCGCACTGCAGCCGCAGCTTTTCGAATTGCAACCCAGTTAGTTGATGAACATCTAATCTCAATGGATGAGGCACTAACTCGCGTAACTGGTAGCCAATTAGCCCAGTTAATGTTCCCGCAGTTTGATTCAGCCAACCAAGTAAAGCCAGTGGCTGTTGGTATGGCTGCCTCTCCTGGCGCTGCAGTTGGTCGTGCGGTATTTGATTCAAAGACCGCAGTTGAATGGGCAGAACGTGGCGAACGCGTTGTGCTTGTTCGACGCGAAACAAACCCAGATGATCTTGAAGGCATGATTGCTGCAAACGGCATCCTGACTTCACGAGGTGGCAAAACTTCTCACGCTGCGGTGGTTGCTCGCGGCATGGGTAAAACCTGTGTCTGCGGCGCTGATGAAGTTGATGTAAACGTCAATGAAAAGTGTGCTCGTGTTGGCGATCTTGAAATCCGCGAAGGCGACATGATTTCTATCGATGGCTCAACTGGCCAAGTTTTCACTGGTGAACTACAAGTAGTCCCATCACCTGTTTCTAATTACCTAGAACATGGGTTAGATCACGCAGTTGCAACTGCAGATCATGAGACCGCCGAACTTGTTCGCGCTGTTGATCGTATCTTGAAGCATGCTGACAGTGTGCGTCGTTTGCGTGTTCGCACCAATGCTGACACTGCTGATGACTCTCGTTGGGCCAGAAAGCTTGGCGCTGAAGGCATTGGCCTTTGCCGCACTGAACATATGTTCCTTGGCGATCGTCGCGTACTTATTGAACGCGTGATCTTGGCTGGAAATCAAGAAGAACAAAACCATGCTCTTGAGGCACTTCTTCCAATGCAGCAAAGTGATTTTGAACAGATTCTTGATGCCATGAATGAATTGCCAGTAACTATTCGTTTACTCGATCCACCACTTCACGAATTCTTGCCAGATCGCTCTGAACTGATGGTTGAAGTGGCCCTTGGTAAAGAACGTGGTCATGATGTCTCTCATCAAGAACTACTTCTTGCTGCTGTTGATCGCCTACATGAATCAAACCCAATGCTTGGGTTACGCGGTGTTCGTCTTGGCATTGTGATTCCAGGCCTATTCGTTCTTCAGGTTCGCGCGATTGCGCAAGCTGCAATTGAACGCATTCGCCGCGGTGGCCATCCAAAAGTTGAAATCATGATTCCACTTGTTGGCTCAGTAATGGAACTTCACTTGATTCGCGATGAAATCGATCAGGTAATCAAGGAAATTTCAACTCGTGAAAATATCGATCTCCAGTTCGCAATCGGAACCATGATCGAATTACCGCGCGCTGCACTTACGGCACAACGTATTGCTGAAGCCGCTGAATTCTTCTCATTCGGTACTAACGACTTAACCCAAACAACTTGGGGCTTTAGCCGCGATGACGTGGAAGCAGCATTCTTTGCTAACTACCTGGATAAAGGTATTTTCACCGTTTCACCGTTTGAATCACTTGATATCGATGGTGTTGGCGCCCTTGTGAAGATCGCCGTAGAAAAGGGTCGCGCTACTCGCCCAGGCATCAAACTAGGTGTTTGTGGTGAACACGGTGGCGATCCTGAATCAATTAAGTTCTTCCATGAAGTTGGACTTGATTACGTATCTTGTTCACCGTTCCGCGTTCCAGTGGCTCGTCTGGAAGCTGGTCGCGTAAAGGTGCTTCAGGGTTAAACCTAATAAAAAAGCCGGCCAAGTGGCCGGCTTTTTTATTTGTCTTAGTAAGAATCTTGGCAGCAGTTAATGCAGATGCAGGCTTTGCCTTGAGCTGGTTCTGGAATTGTTGCAAGTAGTTCAGCTGAGAAAGTTTCATTGCGACACCAGCACGGCTGCTCAGGCTGACCAGTTGCCTTGGCAATTTCAGTTGCGCAATTATTTTCATCCCCACAAAGCGGGCACTTTGTTTGATCTACTTCAACGCTCATATTTAAAGTCTATGGATTTGAGCGCACTAACTTGGCAGAAAGTCCCATATAAATTGCAGCTGCTGCCGGAATCAAAAGAGCCCAACGAAGTGAGACATAAGTGGAAAGCATGCCAAGAAGCGGCGGGCCGACCAAGAAACCTGCATATGAAACTCCGCCAACAATGGCAACTGCCTGTGATGGTGCAATGTGACCAACAAATTTCTTGCTTGCAATTTCAGCAGCCGCGCTAAAAATCGAAGGAATAATTACCGAGACACCAAGGCCAAGCAAAATCCAGCCAATTGTAATTCCAATTGGTTTGCCAATGAACAACCCAACTGTCAATCCAGTGCCCGCAATTAATCCACCGAACCTAACAACAGTTTCTCTAGAAAATTTTTCAGTTATTTTGTCTCCGCCAAGTCTGCCGGCAACCATGGCTGCGGAAAATGCGATGAACGGAATTGTCGAAATGAACGGCGAAGCAAACCAGGTGTCACGAAGCAAAATTGATCCCCAGTCAGCGGCTGCACCTTCACAAAGCGCCGCCCCAAAACCTAGAAGGCCAAGCCAATAAAAAATATGTGGGCGCTCGCGTTCATGCTTGGCAACTAAATCTTCCTCGTGAATATCAGTTGCTGCCGGCAATAAGTTCTTTGCGACAAAGGGCACGACTGCAGTTGAAATCACAGCCAACATAATTGCCTGGGATAAGTACGAAATGTTTACCTGCGAGAAATATCCACCAATAGCTGCACCCACCAGCCCACCGACGCTAAATCGTGCATGAAAACTATTCATGATTGATGTGCCCGTTAGTTTTTCAATTAAAGTGCCATGGGAATTCATGGCGATATCATGAACAGCAACGAGAAATCCGGTTAAGAAAAGGGTGATGACAAGCCAGGGAACATTGATCATCATGCCCAGCAAAATCACAGCTAGCCCATAAAGCCAGGTGGCATGGATTAGGACTCGTGAACTTCCATACTTGGCAGCAAGGTGCCCAGCTGGTTTCATCGAAAACAAGATGCCAAGTGACCCAGCAAGCATTACTAAACCAAGTTGGGAGTTACTTAATTCAAAGTGATCGCGAATATCTGGAATGCGCGAGACAAAAAGTCCCATACTAAAACCGTTATAGATGAACGCGAAATAGACAGTCCACTTAGCTCGTTTAAGTTGAACCTCAGAAAAATCTGGGGCCAAATTAGTCACAAACAGCGCCTTTAGATGCTGAGCCAACTAGTTGAGCGTACTTATGCAGCACACCACGATCAAACTTATGCGGAACAACTTTCCAGGTTTTGCGACGTTCTTGAAGTATCGCTTCATCAACCAATAGCTCTAAGCGACCACTTGGAATATCAATTCGAACGCGATCACCATTTTGCACAAATGCAATCGGTCCACCTTCATAGGCTTCAGGTGCGACGTGACCAACACAAAGACCCGTTGTACCGCCACTGAAGCGACCATCGGTAATTAGTAGTACATCTTTGCCAAGACCTGCACCCTTGATGGCGCCAGTAATCATCAGCATTTCTCGCATACCTGGACCACCTTTTGGCCCTTCGTAGCGAATAACCACAACGTCACCAGATTGGATGTCGCCTTTTTCAAGAGCGTCCATTGCAGCTCGTTCACGTTCAAATACTTTTGCTGGGCCTTCAAATACATCAACTGGAATACCAGCGCTTTTACAAACAGCGCCTTCTGGTGCAAATGAGCCTTCAAGCATAGTTAAGCCACCAACTCCACCGATTGGATTCTTAACCGCGTGCAAGATTGTGCCATCTGGATCTGGGGATGCGATTGCTTCAAGATTTTCAGCCATTGTTTTACCGGTAACTGTCATACAGTCACCATGGATTAGACCTGCGTCATATAGCGCGCGAAGTACAACAGGTACACCACCAACTTTGTCCACATCGCTCATGACAAATCGACCGAATGGTTTTACGTCTGCAAGTAATGGCACTTTGGCGCCAATGCGTTTGAAGTCAGCCAGTGACAAGTCCACATTTGCTTCGTGGGCAATTGCAAGTAAGTGCAAAACAGCATTTGTCGAACCGCCAAATGCCATCACAACAGCGATTGCGTTTTCTAAAGATTTCTTGGTGATGATGTCACGAGTGGTAATCCCCTGACGAATTAATTCCACAACTGCTTCACCTGATGCGATCGAGTAGCTGTCGCGGCGACGGTCAACTGACGGTGGCGCTGCAGAGCCAGGAAGTGACATGCCCATCGCCTCAGCAGCTGATGCCATTGTGTTTGCGGTGTACATACCGCCACAAGCACCTTCACCAGGGCAGATAGCCCGTTCAATTCGATCAACATCTTCTTCACTCATTAGCCCACGAGCACATGCGCCAACCGCTTCGAATGCATCAATGATGGTCACATCGCGATTGCTGCCATCAGAAAGAGTTACGTTTCCAGGAAGGATTGATCCTGCATAAACAAATACAGATGCAACATCTAATCTGGCTGCAGCCATCAACATACCTGGCAACGATTTATCACAACCAGCAAAATTGACCATGCCATCAAGGCGTTCGGCATTCATTACGGTTTCAACTGAGTCAGCAATAATTTCTCGGCTAACTAGTGAGAAGTGCATGCCTTCGTGGCCCATTGAGATGCCATCAGAAACTGAAATGGTGCCAAACTGCATCGGAAAACCGCCGGCTTTAAGCACGCCTTCTTTAGAAGCTTTCGCTAGACGATCCAAAGATAAATTACATGGCGTGATTTCATTCCAAGATGATGCGATACCAATTTGTGGCTTGGCAAAATCTTCATCGCCCATACCTACAGCTCGAAGCATCCCTCGAGCAGCGGCGCGCTCCAGACCATCGGTTACAACTTTGCTTCGCGGTTTCATTTCTGGCATGAATCAAATCTACCGCCTTGGTGAACTTACTTAGTAATCACGCATTCAAGAGGCTTGCCATTTAGCCACAGATCAAGCTGTGAATGTATGCGCTTAATTGCACGGCGCTCAAAGATGTCAGTATCTCCACCAAGGTGAGGGGTTATTAAACAATTTGGTGCTTGCCAAAGTGGATGGTCTGCTGGAAGTGGTTCAGGATCTGTCACATCAAGTGCAGCCAGGATTTTGCCGGACTTAAGTGTCTGAATAAGCGCTTCAGTAACTACGACTTGACCACGAGCGACGTTAACCAAAAGTGCCCCCGGCTTCATAAGGTCTAAGAATTTTTGGTCCACTAATCCACGAGTGCCGTCGTTTAATGGAACCGTCAAAATAATTACATCTGCACTTGGAATGAGATTTGGTAACTCAGAGATGGCTTTCACGTGATCTCTAGCGTGCGTAGCAACCGCGCTAACATCACATTTGAATGGCAAAAGGCGACTTTCAGTTGCCTTGCCCACGCCCCCATAACCAATTAGTAAAACGTTTTTATCGGCTAGCGAGTGGCTAAAGCCATGACCCCATTCGTTCTTTGCCTGTAAGTGAACTGATTTAGGTATTTCGCGAAGCGAAGCAAGTATTAAAGCAAGTGCCATTTCAGCTGTGCTGTCATCGTGAACACCAGCTGCATTGCAAAGAGTTACACCATCAGGAATATGTGGCAGTACGTTGTCAAAGCCTGCTGTTAGTAACTGAAATACCGAACCTGGCTTTACATGTGAGAGTGCATATTTGGCTTCGTCTGGATTTGCTAAGTAAGGCAAAATTGTGAAATCTGATGCATTTAAAACTTCGTGTGGCAAAGTCATTGCATCTTCACTGAAGGTAATTTCAATGTCTGATGGGAATGGGTAGTCCTTAACCACCCATTCAGGTGCAATTAATTGCCTAGTCATACTGACTATTCTGCCTTGCCTATGGAATTAACTACCATCTGCATGTAACTTTTTGCACATGGAAGATTTGAATGGCCCGGCTGCTGACTTGGGTTTTAGCTCAATCACAGAAATCAAGGAACTGTTAAGTAATCGTGAAATTTCTCCATCAGAACTAGTGGCAGAATTAACTCACCGAATTTTAGAAATTGATGATTGCGAAAATGGGCTTAAATCGGTTCTAGCTATTAATACTCATACTGAAATTAATTCCAAAACCCAGAATTTACCTTTAAGTGGAATTCCACTGTTCATCAAAGACAACATTGAGGCAATTGGGCTACCTGCAACAGCGGGTTCCCTTGCGTTAACTCAACGACAGGTAGTGAGCGATGCACCACTTGTTAATTCACTTAAAGATCATGGCGCCGTAATTTTGGGCAGCACAAACCTGTCTGAATGGGCAAACATAAGATCTGCTAACTCAACTAGCGGTTGGTCGGCAGTTGGTGGTTTAACTGCAAATCCATGGAAATTTAGTCACAGTGCTGGTGGAAGTTCTTCTGGATCTGGAAGCGCAGTCGCAGCTGGATTGATACCAGCTGCTATCGGCACAGAGACGGACGGTTCAATCGTTTGTCCAGCCTCACTAAATGGCGTAGTTGGAATAAAACCAACAGTTGGGAAAATTTCTAGAGACAGAATTGTGCCAATTAGCTTTAGTCAAGACAGCCCAGGTCCTATTGCGCGAAATGTTGACGATGCACTAAAGATCTTAGAAATTTTAACTGGTGATTTCGATCTAGTTGCTGCAAGTAAGGATGAGTCAAAGTTATGTGTTGGCGTGGTCAGGGAATGGTTAACTTTAGATCAAGCCACAAACGATATTTTTGAAAATCAATTAACTGAATTGGCTAAATCCGGAATCGAATTAGTTGAAATTGATGTTAAACCATTTCCTGAACAAGCCGGCTCTGATGAGCTTACAGTCTTGATGCATGAACTTAAATTCACAATGGATTCTTATCTAGCAAATCGCCATGGTGAAGGTGTTAAATCTTTAGCTGATGTCATTAGCTTTAATCTTGAAAATAGTGAAAATGAGCTTAAGTATTTTGATCAAGAATACTTTGAACTTGCACAGTCTACGGATGGTTTATCTGAAAAGTACCACGAAGCTAGATCTCGAAATCTGAATTGGGCAAAGGATTCAGTTTTAGATCCAGCCCTTTCGCAGGTTGATGTATTGATTGGGGTGCCCTACGGTCCTGCTTGGAAAAGCGATCTAGCGAACGGAGATGATTTTGCATCAGCTAGTTGGATGACCCATGCACCTGCAATTAGTGGATATCCAATCGCTTCATTACCTATGGGCTTTGTCACTGGATTACCTGTAGGACTTGGCATAGTCGCCAAAGCAAATGAAGAGGTTAAGTTAGCCAAAGCGCTTGGGCAGTTTGAGCGTGTTTTGGGATTTAAAAACTTAATCCCTACTTTTGTTCGCTAACGCCAAGTCTTTCAAATAACAATTCTCGTACGCGCGAGGCATCTGCCTGTCCACGGGTTGCTTTCATCACAGCGCCAACTACTGCGCCAGCTGCTTGAAGTTTGCCCGACTTAATTTTTTCGGCAACTTCTGGATCGGCTGCAAGGGCTGCATCAATAGCTTCAATCAGTGGGCCATCATCAGAAACAACAGCTAGCCCGCGTTTTGCGACAACTGCATCAACATCAGTTTCACCCGAAAGTAATCCATCAATTACTTGTCGGGCCAACTTATCGTTTAGTGATCCTTCAGCGATCAAGGTTTCAATGCGGAGTAAATGTGCTGGTGTAATTGAAAGTGAATCAAGTTCAACGCCGCGGTCATTTGCAATACGTGAAAGTTCACCAGTCCACCACTTGCGAGCTGCAGTCTGGCTAACTCCAGCATTGATCGCTTCCAAAATAATTTCAAGCGCGCCAGCATTAATTACATTCTGCATTTCAATTTCAGAAATACCCCACTCAGCCATTAATCGGGTGCGACGAACCGCTGGGTTTTCAGGAAGTGTCTTGCGAAGTTCTTCAACCCATTCACGAGATGGTTCGATTGGTAGTAGATCTGGTTCTGGGAAGTAGCGGTAATCTTCAGCTTGTTCTTTTGAACGACCAGATGTTGTGATGCCCGTATCTTCATGCCAGTGGCGAGTTTCTTGAACGATTTTCTCGCCGGCTGTTAAACGAGCAGCTTGTCTTGTAATTTCATAGCGAACTGAACGCTCTACCGAGCGAAGTGAGTTCACATTCTTGGTTTCAGAACGAGTGCCGAACTGAGCTGTCGGGTTTTCACGCAAGGATAAGTTCACATCACACCTGAGAGAACCTTGCTCCATCTTCACATCCGAAACTTCAAGTGCACGAAGGATGTCACGAAGTGCTGCCACATAAGCCTTAGCAACTTCTGGTGCATACTTTCCAGTGTTTTCAATTGGCTTAGTGACGATTTCAATTAATGGGATGCCTGCACGGTTGTAGTCAACAAGCGAGTAATCGGCGCCGTGGATACGACCAGTTGCCCCGCCCATGTGTGAATTCTTGCCAGTGTCTTCTTCCATGTGTGCACGTTCAATGTCCACACGGAATGTTTTACGACCTTCGTCAGTATCGACATCAACATCTAGGTAGCCATTGAAAGCGATTGGCTCGTCATACTGTGATGTCTGGAAATTTTTAGGCATGTCTGGATAAAAATAGTTTTTTCTAGCAAAGCGACACCAGGTTGCAATCTCGCAGTTAAGCGCCAAGCCGATACGAATTGCTGATTCCACACCAATTTTGTTAACTGCTGGAAGTGCACCAGGCAGACCTAAACAAACTGGGCAAACTTGACTATTTGGTTCACCGCCAAATTCAGTTGAGCAACCACAGAACATCTTTGTTTTTGTACCAAGTTCAACGTGAACTTCTAGACCCAATACTGGATCAAATTTTGTGATTGCTTCATCAAATTTCATTGTTGGCTCGCTCATTTGCCACCAACCAAATCTGGAATTTGATCAATTAAATGGCCGCCCCATTTATTTACTAATTCGCGCTCGATTGCAGCGCCGACGTTATATAAACGATCATCTGCCATTGCTGGGGCGATGATCTGCAGACCAACTGGCAAGTTATCTTCTGCCGCTAAACCAATTGGCAATGACATACCTGGCAGACCTGCTAAGTTAACTGGGATTGTGGCGATGTCATTTAAGTACATTGCAAGTGGATCGTCTAATTTTTCACCGATCTTGAAAGCTGTTGTTGGTGCGGTCGGTGAAATAAGGACATCTACTTTTTCAAATGCTGCTTGGAAATCGCGCTTAATTAAGGTGCGAACTTTTTGTGCTTGGCCATAGAACGCGTCATAGTAACCAGCAGAAAGTGCGTAAGTACCAAGAATAATTCGGCGAATAACTTCGCTACCAAAACCAGCAGCTC
Organism: Actinomycetota bacterium; assembly: GCA_041179585.1. Taxonomy (GTDB): domain Bacteria; phylum Actinomycetota; class Actinomycetes; order S36-B12; family UBA5976; genus UBA5976. The sequence continues at coordinate 5,482 of JBEGTB010000078.1, read as the reverse complement.
TCGTTGCGCTCATAACCTGTTCAACAGATTTAGTGCCATCATCGCCAACGCGCAAACCAAAACGAATGCCATCGTATTTCGCTAAATTACTTGATGCTTCACTTGGTTGAATTAAGTAATAAGCACCAAGTGCATAAGGGAAACTTGGGCAAGAAACTTCAATAACTTCTGCGCCAAGACTTTCGATTATTTGCTTTGCTTCTTCAAATCTTGCAGTGACACCTGCTTGGTAACCTTCGCCACCAAGTTCCTTGATCACACCAATTTTCTTTCCTTTGATGTCACCAAGTTTGGCCGCTTCAACAACAGTTGGAACTGGTTGGTTAATTGAAGTTGAATCCTTTGGATCGTAACCAGCAATAACACTGTGCAATAAAGCAGTATCAAGAACTGTGCGAGCACATGGTCCTGCTTGATCAAGAGATGATGCAAGTGCAATTAAGCCGTAACGACTTACGCCACCATATGTTGGCTTTACGCCAACAGTACCTGTTACTGCAGCTGGTTGACGAATTGATCCACCTGTATCTGAACCAATTGACATTGGTGCTTCAAAAGCAGAAATGCAAGCCGATGATCCACCACCTGAGCCACCAGGAATTCGTTCTAAATCCCAAGGATTATGTGTTGGTCCAAATGCTGAATGTTCGGTTGATGAACCCATGGCGAACTCATCCATGTTGGTTTTACCAAGGATTGGAATGCCAGCTTCTTTAAGTTTGGTAACCAAAGTTGCGTCATAAGGCGGGATCCAGCCTTCAAGGATCTTTGATCCACAAGTTGTCGGCAAACCCTTACTTGCTAAAACATCTTTCAGCCCAAGTGGTACACCAGCTAAAACTGATAGTGGTTTGCCATCTGCAATCGCGTTATCAGCCGCTGTTGCTGAGGCCAAAGCGCCTTCGGCATCAACATGCAAAAAGGCATGAACTTGTCCATCGACTTGTTCGATACGTTCAAGGTGCGCCTTTGTTACTTCAACAGATGAAACTTCGCGTTTTGCAATCTTTTCTGCAAGTTGTGCTGCTGTTAACCGAGTTAAATCTGACATTTTTTATTCCTCGTCCAAAATACGAGGTACGCGGAACCGGTCATCTTCAACAGCTGGCGCGCTTGCAACTGCAAGACCTGGGGCAAGTGAAACACCTGGGATGTCTTCACGGAAAACATTTGTCATTGGAACTGGATGACTCATTGCTGGAACATCATCTGCGGCAACTTCTGAAATTTGTTCAACTGCGTGCAAAATTGCATCTAATTGTTTGGCATAGTGCCCAAGTTGATCAGAAGGTATATCGATTCTGGCTAAGTGAGCTAGGTGCGCAACATCATCTTGGGAGATTCCGGACATAAAGGTAATTCTATTGGGCTAAATGTTTCAAGAAAATTTCGCGCAGATCTAGGAAAGATACTTCGCTTTTACTGCTTTTGGGCCTTCTGAAATTAGTAATTCAAATCCAGCCTCATCCAAAATTGGTCGACCCAATTCTTCGGCCTTCTTAGCTTTTGATCCAGCGCCAGGACCGATCACTACAAAGTCAGTATTTTTTGAAACTGATCCTGCAGCTTTACCACCTCGAGAAGTGATTGCTTCCTGGGCACCTTCGCGACTGAAATTTTCTAATGTTCCAGTTACAACAATCGTTAAGCCTTCAAGTATTTGTGGGCCAGTGGCAATTTTTTCTTCCGCTAATTGAACGCCAGCTTTGCGCCACTTTTCAATTACCTCGCGGTGCCATGGTTCACTAAACCATTCATTAATTGATTGAGCGATGGTCAGGCCAATCCCCTCAACCTGAGCAATGTCTTCAACTTTTGCTTTGGCTAATTCATCGATTGAAGAAAATGCGCGGGTGATAGCTTGCGCGGTTGTGCTACCAATGTGCCTTATGGAAAGTGCTGAAAGAATTCGCCAAAGAGGCTTAATTTTAGCTAGTTCAATTTGGGTTAATAAGAGCTTTCCGTTTTCAGCAAATTCTCTACTTGCACCGCGAACAAAGAAATCACTTGTCTTGAGTTTTTCTTCAGTAAGCGAGAATAAGTCGCCTTCATCATCAATAACTTTGTCTTCCAGTAATGCTCTGGCGGCTTTTTCGCCTAGACCTTCAATGTCCAGAACTGATCTAGAACCCAAGTGTTCAATGCGACCGCGAAGTTGGGCTGGACATGATCTTGTGTTTGGACAACGAATGTCCACATCGCTTTCTTTCTCTGGAGCCAAACTGCTCCCGCACTCAGGACATTTCTTTGGCATCTTGAATTCTTTTTCACTGCCATCACGAAGTTCAACCACCGGTCCCAAAATTTCTGGAATTACATCTCCAGCTTTTCGCAAGAAAACCATGTCACCGAGCAATACGCCCTTGCGTTTAACTTCTTCAGGGTTGTGCAATGTTGCAAATGAAACTGTTGAACCTGCAACAAGCACTGGTTCAACTTCAGCGCGAGGTGTTACGCGACCAGTTCTCCCAACTTGAACACCAATGTTTAACAACTTAGTGCGAACAACAGTCGGAGGATACTTAAATGCAATTGCCCATCGTGGTGCACGTGCCGTGAAGCCTAAGTCTTGTTGCTCAGCAAGGCTGTCGACTTTGACCACAACACCATCAATGTCGTGTTCAATTTCGTGACGAGTGTCGCCAAACTTTTTAATGTATTCACGAACTTCTGTGGCTGACTTAACAACTTTTACGCGGCTTGAAGTTGGCAATCCCCATGACTTCAAGATTTCATAAGCGTGAGATTGCGCTTTGATATCTAAGCCCTCATGCGTGCCAATTCCATGCACAATCAGATCTAGCCGACTTAATGCACTTTTTGCACGGTCAAGCTCTTCTTGGTACTTAGCCAATGACTGTGCCTGTTTGCTGTCTTTTTCTTTACCAGCTGCGCGCGCTTTGGCATCGTTTACTGCTTCAACTCGGCGATCGATTCGTTGACGAAGAGTGCCGGCAGCAGCATTACGTGGGTTAGCAAATGCTGTGCGACCAGTTGCGGTTACCTCGAGATTAATTTGATCAAATTCTTCAAGAGTGAAAAATACTTCTCCACGAACTTCCAGTAGTTCTGGAAGTTTTTGGCCTTTAACTGCTTTAAGTTGGGTTGGAATACATTTCATGTACTCCACATTCGAAGTGACATTTTCACCCACTGCCCCGCTACCGCGGGTGGCTAGAGTTTCAAGTTTTCCATTTCGATAAACCGCATTAATTGCCAAGCCATCAATTTTTAGCTCACATAAAAAATTATGATTTCCAACTCGATTAAACCAAGCATCTAATTCATCATCGTCAAAAACGTTATCTAATGACCACATCCTTGATGGGTGTTTGAATTCAGTGAATCCTTCAGCTACCTTGCCACCAATAGTTTGGGTTGGTGAATCACCTGAAATTAATTCTGGGTGTTTAGCTTCCAGGCTTTCTAATTCTTTGAAAGCCTTGTCGTATTCCTCATCGGAAATTGTTGGCTTGTCTTTTTCGTAATAGTCGGTTCTGGCTTTTTCAATTAATGCGACAAGTTTTTCATACTTGCTTTGAACATCTTTTGAAATTGCCACGACTAGTTTGACCCGACTAGTTGTTCGCCCTGCACTTTGCGCTTTGTGCGATTGATGGTGCCTGAGCCAACGACTCTGGTGCCGTCATACAAAACTGCTGCCTGACCGCTAGCAACCCCACGGGCCATTTGATCTAACTCAACGCGGAAACCATCTTCAGTTTTAAATGCAGTTGCACTAATTTCTTCGCCGTGTGCTCTAAATTGCACACCAACTTTTGCGCCATCAACTAATTGCGGTCCTGCCCAAGTTGGTCGAATTGCCTCAATCACATTGATATCTAGGAGAGTCGGTGGACCAACCATAACTTTGTTGTTCGGCACATCCACATCAACAACATAGCGACGAGCACCGTCGGGAGCAGGTCTTCCTAAAGCAAGACCTCGGCGTTGACCAACTGTGTAAGCATGTGCACCTTCATGATGTCCAACTACATCACCGCTTACTGCGTCAATTACTTCACCTGGTTTTTCACCGATGCGTCGGGATAGCCAACCTGCAGTGTCGCCATCTGGAATGAAACAAATGTCATGACTATCTGGTTTCTGCGCAACCAAGATTCCACGCCGCTCAGCTTCTTTACGAACTTCATCTTTTGTGGTGTCACCGAGTGGGAAAAGTGAATGTGAAATTTGATCATGGGTCAATACGCCAAGTACGTATGACTGATCTTTTGTCATATCTACTGCGCGATGCAACTCTTTGCCATTTGGCCCATCAAATACTTGGGCATAGTGGCCAGTTACAACAGCATCAAAACCAAGTGCCATCCCACGTTCAAGGACCGCTTGGAATTTAATCCGCTCATTGCATCGAAGGCAAGGATTGGGGGTTCTGCCATTGGCATATTCGCTGATGAAGTCATCGATCACAGCTTCTTGGAATTCAGCTGAAAGATCCCAAACATAAAACGGCGCACCTAGCATGTCTGCGGCGCGAAATGCATCGTTTGCATCTTCGATCGTGCAACAACCTCTTGCACCAGTTCGAAGTGATTCACGGTTACGTGAAAGTGCCAAGTGCACAGCTGTTACATCATGGCCAGCATCAACTGCACGGGCTGCTGCAACCGCAGAGTCCACGCCACCTGAAAGTGCTGCAAGTACTCTCATTACTTGGCACCTGTCACTGCAAAAGTTTTTGGGACGCCAGCGCGTTTAGCGCGCTCAACCGCACTTGGTAATTGGGCAATCAAATCTGCAATATCTTGATTAGTTGAATTGTGCCCAAGGGTGAAACGAAGTGTGCAGCGAGCTGAATCTTCATCGGCACCCATCGCTAACAAAACATGCGACGGCTGTGGCACACCTGCGCTGCAGGCTGACCCTACTGAGGTTTCAACTCCTTGAGCATCAAGCAGCATCAATAACGAATCCCCTAAGCAACCTGGAAATGTGAAGTGAGCATTGTTTGCAAGGCGATGCGTAGTGTCTCCGTTGTAAATTGCATCTGGAATTAGTTCCTTGACTTTGGCAACAAGGTCATCGCGAAGTTTTGTAATTCTGGAAACTTGATTCACTCTGTTATCTGATGAAATTTGAAGCGCGTGGGCAAAAGCCACAATGGCAGGAACATCAAGCGTTCCTGATCTAACATCACGCTCTTGTCCACCACCATGAATAAGTGGTGTCACCGTGCAATCGCGGCTCATGATTACTGCACCAACACCGTGTGGACCGCCAACTTTGTGACCGGATACCGACATTGCACAAACGCCAAGTTCATCGAAGTTCACATCTAGCCAATTTGGTGCTTGGACCGCATCGGTGTGAAAGCGAATTCCTTTACCGGAAATTACGTTTACAAGTTCGGCAATATCATTGACGGTACCTACTTCATTGTTAGCCAACATGACACTAACTAATGCGACCGATTCAAAATCATTATTAATCGTTTTAAGTAATGCTTCTGGCGTAACCA